>DASZNX010000197.1:0-12683 GCA_035551075.1 Gemmatimonadales bacterium
TTGAAGAACCCTTCGCGCGAGAGCCGCCAGCCGAGGCCCACCGCCGGGAACGTCGCCCAGCGATTATCGGGCCCAAACCGCGACGAGCCGTCACGCCGCACCGTCAGGCTCAGGTAATACCGCTCGCCGTAGTTGTAGTCCGCCTTGCCGAAGAACGACAGCAGCGCGGCCTTCGTCCCCGTGCTGAACACGTTCTTGGTGGTCGGGTCGCACAGCGCGTCCTGGATGTAGCGGTCATCGACCGATGGATTCAGGAGGTTGCCGCAGCTGCCGGTCTCGAAGCGCGTGTTGTTTTCGTTCGCTTCCTGACCGAGCAGCAGCGCGAGATTGTGCGCGCTCTTGGTCTTCGTCCAGTTGAGCGTGTTGCTCCAGGTCCAATCGGTAAAGAGGTTGTAGTTCTCGTTGATCGCGTCCTTGTCCGTCACTTCCGAGTTCTCGAACGTCGTCGGCGCGTAGTTCTTGAAGGCGCTCTGGGCGAGGTTGAACCCGAACCGCGTCTGCAGCTTGACGGCCTTGGCCGCGTCGATGCCGGCGAACACGTTCCCGAAGATGCGGTCGTTGTTCGTGATGTTGTCTTTGCCGTAGAACGCGATCTTCAGCGGGTTCGTCAGGTTGCTGAGGCCGGTGGCTTTCCCGGAGGCGAAGTTGCCCCCGACGTCGTAGATCGGGACCACCGGCTGCTGGAAGATGTTCTTGCCGATGATGTTGTCTTCGCCGAGGTTGTTGTCGTCGAGCCCGCCGTAGTGCCGTTCCCGTGACACCGCGACGTTCTCGCCGACGTTCACCTTGCCGACGTTGAAGCTCGTGTTGACCCGCACACCGCCGCGCTGCAGGCGCGTGTAGGCCGCGGTCCCCTCTTGATCGAGGAAGTTGAACGACACGTGATACGAGTTGTCGAGCCCGCCGCCGGAGATCGCGAGGTTCGCGTCCCGATACTGCCCCGAACCAAACACCGCCTTCCACCAGTTCGTCCCCGCGCTGCCGGGCATGATCAGATTGGTGGGATAGAGGTAGGTGCTGGGATCGACGATCGTCGTGCAGTTCGGTCCGGGGGCGGCGCAGCTCTGGCCCTTGCCGTCGTTCGGCCAGATGTAGGCGGGGACCGTCGGATTGTTCGGATCGCCGTAGATATTGACCGGCACGGCGAGCCCCGCGTTTTCATACGACGTCTTCACGACCTTCTGATAGTCGAGCGCGTTCAAGGTCATGAAGCTGTCGTAGCCCTTGACCGCGTTCGCGACGCCCGTGCGCACGTCGAGCTGAATCTGCCGCCCGCCGCCCGAGTGTCCCTTCTTCGTCTCGATGACGACGACGCCGTTGTTCGCGCGCGAGCCGTAGATCGACGCGGTCGACGCATCCTTCAGCACCTGCATCGACGCGATCTCCGCCGGGTTGAGCCAGTTGAGGTATGAGTCCTGGACCGGCGTCCCGTCGACGATGTACAGCGGATCGTTGTTCTGGAACGAGCTGACGCCGCGGATACGGACCGTCGTGCGCGAGCCGGGTGATCCACCGGCCTCCACCGTCACGCCGGGCACCTGGCCGTCGAGCCGCTGCAACACGCTGGTCGATGTCTGCTTCTCGGCGGACTCGATGTTGAGACTCGAGATGGCTCCCGTGATGTCACCGCGCCGCTGGCTTTGATAGCCGGTGACGATCACTTCCTCGAGTGTGGTCGGGCTCTGCTCCATCGTGACGTCGATGGTCGTCCGACCATTCACTGGCTGCGTCGCGCCTTTGAAGCCGATCAGGGCGTAGGTCAACACGCCGTCGGATGGCGCGGAAAGGTTGTAATGTCCCTGTTGGTCCGTCACCGTTCGCGTCGTCGTTCCCTGCACGCGAACCATGACGCCCCACAGTTTCTCGCCCAGTGCCGAGGTGACTGTGCCGGACACCTGGATTTCTTGGGCCTGAGCGGTGACGATGAAGAGCGGCACAAGCAGGACGCCCAATCCGATCTGTGACAGTCTTCGCATGGAACCCTCTCGTCTCAGTCTACGGGTCAACGCATGGACTTCACGCCGTTGCTTCGCAATCACCTTCCGGTATTCCCAATACCACGCGCGTGCACCGCACCACAGCCGGCGGCATGCCCGTGTTGACGAAAGTCTCGCACTCATTTGAGGAGTGTTGCGGAGTTGCTTGGGTGGGGGAGACACGACCGCCGCGGCTGGTATACGACAGCCAAGCGATGCCGTGCGGTCGCAATGCATGCATAGGTGGCGGCCCCCCGGTTGCGAACCGTTACTTTCCTGTTACCGCGCCAAACATGTCCGTGCTGGAAGGAACGACAAGACCCCCGATCAGGGTCACCTGATCAGGCTACATGACGCCGGGGTCGCCCGTCCGGGCGTTTGCCGCGGCCCGTTCCTCGTTTCGGCAGTGAACGGAATTCGGCGAAGACGCGAACGAGCAGCTCTTCGCGACTCTGCACCTGCAATTTTCGGTAAATGCGCCACAGGTAGGTGTGCACGGTGTGTGGCGAGAGGCCCAGCCGCTCCGCCGTTTGCTTTTCCGAACTGCCGTCGAAGACGGCGCGGACGATGCCGCACTCGCGTGGCGAGAGGCCGAGACAGGCCGACAACGATCTCCACTCGGGCGGCGCGAAGATTCCCTGACCGGTCATGATGTCCCAATATGCGGCGCGTTCCGCTCCCACCGCCAGACCGCTCCGTCAACCCGATCGCCGGCAGCGAATCGCATCAGCGCACCAGCCGCTTCCTCACGTCGCGTCGTAGCCCGCGTAGTCGCCCGTTTGATAGACGTTCCCCTTGTACTGCTGGTCATCGTGAATGCCGATCTTCGTGGTGTAGTAGCCGAAGACGGTCCACCACTTCAGGTCCTTGAAGAACTTTTCGACCGGCGTCTTGGGATCGGACTCCGCGGCGCTCATTTTCGTCAGGACGGCGACGCGTTGCTCCGCGGTTCCCGCCAGGAACGCCTTGCCGTGCATTTCGCGCGCGAGGGCGTCCACGGCGTGCAAGCCGGAGCGCCAGCGCGCCTTCACGTCCGCCTCGAGCGCCTCCGCGAGCCGCCCGTCGATGTAGCTCGCGACGCCGGCGGCGCGCGCGCCGGCCGAGACCTCGTCGGTCGGAATGATCATCTCGCTCAGCTCATCGAGCAGCGCGAACTCGGCCGGCGTGAAGAATTTCGGCGGCGGCTTGAGCGCCGGCACCTTGAGTTGCGGCAGCGCGAGCGCGGCCGCCGCCGCGCCCGCGGCGCCGAGCATGTCGCGACGCGAGATCATAGCTCCCCCTTCTTGAACTGGTCCGCAAGGTGCTCGCACGACCGCCACGCGAGCGCCATGATCGTCCACGTGGGATTCTGGCACGACGCGCTCACGTGACTCGAGCCGTCCACGACAAACAGATTCTTCACATCGTGCGATTGCTGGAATTGATTCAGCACGGAGGTCTTGGGATCGGCGCCCATGCGGGCAGTCCCGAGCTCGTGAATCGACCACCCCTCGGTGAGAATCGTCTTGTCCACGCCGATGACCTCGATCCCCGCGGCCTCGAGCATCTCCTTCGCGGTCGTCGACATGTCCTCGCACATCTTCTTCTCGTTGTCGCTGAACTGATAATGAAAGCGCAGGACGGGAATGCCCCAGGCGTCCTTCATCTGGGGATCCAGATCCACGTAGTTCTCGTAGCGCGCGAGGACCTCTCCGAATCCGCCCATTCCGATGAACGCGCCGGAGTAATCGCGGACGCGCTTCTTGAACGCCGCACCGAAGCCGGGCGCATCCGTGCCGGACGGAAAGATCGAGTGCCCGGATCCGCCCTCGAAGCCGTAGCCGCGGATGAAGCCGTTCTGCTTGTCCTCCAGATTGCGGAAGCGGGGGATGTAGAAGCCGCCCGGTTTGCCGTCGTCCAGCGTGTGCGGCTTGCCGACGAGGTCCTTCACGAGACCCGTCGCACCCGGGCCCATGACGTGCTCGCAAAAATTGTGACCGACGTGTCCGCTCGAATTCCCGATGCCGTTGGGATACTGGCGGGACTTCGACAGCAAGAGCAGCCGCGCCGATTCGAGCGTGGACGCCGCCAGGATCACGGCCTTGCCTTTCGCTTCATACGTCTTGCGATTCTGCGCATCCACGAACGACACGCCGCGCGCCTTGCCGGTATTGGGATCGACGAGCACTTCGTGCGCGATCGCGTTGGTTCGCAACGTGAGATTGCCGGTGTCCATCGCCGGGTAAATGAGTCCCGTCGGCGAGTCGAACGCGGCGTGAATGTCGCAGCCACCCGGCCGCCGGCCGCACGCGCCGCGCCCAAAGCATTTGGAGCGATACTTGTTCTTCACCCCGTCGGTCGTGACTCCCGCGCGATACGGCGTGAGCACGCGGTTCATCCCCTTCAGCGTGTTGCGCAGCTTGACCTCGGCGAACGTCAGTTTGTTGGGCCGCTGAAACAGGCTGTCGGGCAGATGCGGCAGATTCTCCTTGTGCCCCGAGATGCCGAGCAGGAGATCGACTTTATCGTAGTACGGCTCGATGTCGGCGTAGGCAATCGGCCAATCTTCGCCGTACCCGTCGTGGGTCTTTCCCTTGAAATCGTAGTCCGAGAGACGCAGCGCGAGGCGGCCCCAGATGTTGGTCTTCCCACCGAGGAGGCGGGCGCGCACCCACGCGTACTTGGTGCCGGTGTACGGATGGTCCTTTTCGTCGACCAGAATGTTCTTGACGTAGTCGCCGCCATCCCAGCCACCGACGTAAGAGTAGACGTGCTTGTACGTCGATGCGCGCGCGTAGGGCGGTTGGCGAATGTTGTACTCGTTATAGCTGAGCCCATGCGACCCGGGAGGCAGCTGGCCCCGGCGCGGATGGTCATACGGCCATTCCATCGACCGCAACTCCTGCTCGATGTTCAGCTTTTTCCCCGCCTCGAGCAGCAGCACCTTCATCCCTTGCGACGTCAGGACGTGCGCCGCCATGCCACCCGCGGCGCCGGAGCCGACGACGACGGCGTCATAGGTGACGGACAGATCGACCTGCGGCTCCTGCGCCGGCGCAATCTTCACGACCAGTGTCATCGCACCCTTCCCGAGTCGGGCAGACTCTATGGAGTCGGACGCGCCATGCTCGCACGTCCCTGACGGGCGATTACCGCCTCATAATTGGTCAGCGTGACGCGACTCGCGTCCGGTCCGCGGGCAAACCCGAGCAGCGCCTCCAATTCCGCCTGGCGATGCAGCGCCATCAGCGGTTCCCCGCTGGCGCTATTCTGCGTCGGTTCGTTCATGTCCACGAGCACGCGGATCTCCGGCGTCGCCTGCGCGGCGTGCACGACCAACAGGTTCACGGCGCCAGGCTTGAGGCTGTCCACCAGCGCGTGAAATGCGGCTGCTTTCTTGTCGATGGGCGTGTCGAACAACGTGTGGTAGCGCTCGCCGAAGTAGCGTGAGATGCCGACGTTGAACTTGGCGGCGATTCGCTCGACGACGGCGCGCAGCTCGGGGGTCGCGACCGCCGTCCCCATGTGATAGTCCACATAATCGATCCGCAAGCCTGAGCGCTGCGCGCGCTCCACCTGTGCGGTCAGCTCGCGCTCGACTTCGCCGAGATCGTACTTGTGGGCCAGAAACGCGTCGGTCGAGGGCAGGAAGTATCCCACACTGTCCACGAGCGACGGCACCGCTTCCTTCCCGAGCACCGGCCCCCACCGGTAGTACTTCCACTCCGAGTTCAGCACGAGATGCACGCCGACGGAGATCTGCGGGTTCTTCTTGAGAATGTCGACGGCTTCCTGATACCAGGGACAGGCGAACATCACGGAGGCGGAGAGCGGGATTTTCGTGTCGGCGAGCTGGCCAAGCGCCAGGTTCACCGAATGGTTCATGCCGATATCATCGATCCGAATCAACAACGACGGGCGGGACGGATTTTGAAACAGCAGTGATGCGAGCATCAGAAGCGAATTCATGGGGCCTTAACATGCCTCCTGAATGAAACGAAGGCCACCCGCTTCGAGTCAGGCGACCAACTTGGAACATTGATCGTTCCCTGGCCCCCGAAAAACGGCGCGGTCAAGTCGCGCACGGAGCCGTCCCGCACATCCATCAACCGGAGCTTCACCTGCTTCCCGAACGGATGCTCCTGTCCTTGATCTTCCAAGAACGAGAGAAACACGACCCAGCGGCCATCGGGCGACGGATGGGGGAACCAGTTCGCATACGCATCGCGTGTCAGCTGCTCTGCGCCGCTCCCGTCGGGATGCATCCGCCAGATCTGCATTCTGCCGCTGCAGAACGAGTTGTAATAGATGAAGGAGCCATCGGGAGAATAGTCGGGGCCGTCATCGAGTCCCTTGCACGTCGTGATGCGTTTCTCCTCACCACCGCTCACCGGAATCGTGTAGATGTCGAACTCGCCATCCCTCCGGCCGACGAACGCGAGCGTCTTCCCATCGGGCGACCAGCCATGCCAGAAGCTCGGCGCCTTGGTGGTGATCGGCTTCGGCGTGCCGCCGCCGATCGGCAGCAGATAGACGCTCGACGTGAGCCAGTCCTCGGTCGGCTCGTGGCTCACGACGAGCCATTTGCCGTCGGGCGAGATGCCGTGGTCGTTGTTGATGCGCGGTATCGGGAACGCGATGGGCACCTCGTCGAGGCGCGTCGTCCCGGCGGTGAGTCGATAGAGCCGGCCATCGCTGTTCAACAGGAAGTAGCGGCCATCGCGCGACCAGTTGGGAGCCTCGAAGTGACGGTCCGCGCTATAGACGGTGTCGATCTTGCCGGAGGCGATATCGACGGTTTGCAGCGTGCTGCTGATGGTGGTGTCCTGCCACAGGACCGCTGTCGCGAGCACCGCGGCGAGCAGCATTACGGAATGCTCTCCAGCAGCTTGACGAGCTCGGCGCGGTGCGACCGCTCGACCACGTGATCCGAGACCATTTTCAGGACCGGCCACCCTCGCGCCGCCGCGCGGTCCGCGTAGCGCTGGAACGGGTCGGGATTGATCTGCGGCTCGTACGTCAGAATGTAGGTCGCCGGAACATTCTTCCGCGCCGGATTCACGAGTCGAAGCGTGTCGGTGAACGTGCGTAGCGATTGGGGCACATCGCGCGGTATCACAGTCGTGTCCTGCACCCACACGGGGACGAGGTAGTCGCCGCGCTTGAGCTGCGCGAGAAAATTCGCGCGCCCCGTGTCGCCGCCCTGCATGAGCACGACGGATTCTCCGGAATCCGGGAGCAGTGCATCCACGTAGACGAGGCGCTTGATGCGGTCGGGTACGCGATCCGCGACGCCGCTGATCACCATTCCACCATAGCTGTGCCCCACGAGGACCACGTCGTGCAGGTTCTCCCACAGGATGGTGTTGACGACATCCTCGATGTGCGTATAGAGGCCGATGTCCGGGGAGGCCAGATGATGGCGTTCACCGAGGCCCGTCAGCGTGACGCGCTGGACGTGATGCCCGTGCCGCGTGAGCAGCGAGTCGACGGCGCGCCAGTCCCAGCCGCCGCCCCAGGCGCCGTGGACGAAAACGTAGGTGAAATGCTTCGCGCTTGCGCGCGCCGGCTGCTGCTGCGCCGAGGCGGATGCGGTGGCGACTGCCAGCAGTGCCCCCCCCGCCAGCGCCGCCCCCCTCATCAGAATTCCAGCTGGTTCAGGTACTGCCAGTTGGCGCGCGCGTCCGCCATGTCCCCGTCCGCGTCGGTGGCCGTTTCCTGTTCGACGTAGGCCGGCTTCTGTTCGAGGTTCGGCACGGCGGCCAAGAATTTCTTGAAGTCGAACGTGCCCTTGCCCAACAGCGTGTCCTTGGATCGATCGGGCAAAGCATCCTTGAGATGGAAACTCCAATACCGGCCGGGATACTGCGCCAAATACTTCATCGGGTCGCCGCCGCCGAGGACCATGTTGCCCACATCGAGCTGCAGCCGCGTAACCGACGGATCGAGACGCGCAATGAAGACGTCGTAGGGAATCTGGCCGTCGATGGGCTTCTGGTGGTACGACTCGTTGTGGAAGCCGAGCCAGATGCCGTGCTTGCGCGCGACGGCGCCGGCCGCATTGAACCGATCCGCCCATTCCCGCCAGTCGTCCAGCGTCTTCTTGGTCCAGTCTTCGAAATCCGGGACGAAGAGGTACTCGTGACCGAGGACCTTGGCGGTCTCGAGACTGCGCTCCCACCCGACGAAGATCGTGTCGGCCGACATGTGCGCCGACGGCGCGCGCAGTCCTTCCTTCTTGAGTGTATCGGCGACTTGCTGCGGTGTGCGCCCGAACAGGTTGAAGGACCAGAGCAGCTCGACGTCGGTGTAGCCGATCGCGCGCACGGCGGCGAGCGTGCGGTCGGGGTCTTGCTGCATGGCGTGGCGCACGGCGTACGTCTGGAGTCCGATGCGCTCCAGTTTTTTTGCGGAGCGGCCAACCCAGGGCGCGCGCGCGAGCAAACTCCCCGCGGCGGCCGCGCCCATCGTCTGAACAAAGTCGCGTCGTTTCATGGCGCGCTAATCTACGGGTCGCTCAGCCCCCCGGCGAGCGGTATCATTGGCCGCCTATGATCCATTTCATCGCCGGCATCGCGCTTCTCGTGAGTGCGCAAGACACCGCGCTCTCCATCATTCCCCGCCCCGTTCAATTGACCCGCCGTTCGGGATCCTTTGTCCTGACCGCAGGAACCGGTATCGTGACCGATCGCAGCACGCGCCAGATTGGGTATCAGTTGGCCGATTGGCTGGCGCCGGCGACGGGCTATCGGCTCACCGTCAGCGGCGGCGCGGGCACCGCGACCCGCGTCATCTCGCTCCGCCTCGATACCGCCCTCACGCAGCTCGGCGATGAGGGCTATCGCCTGTCGGTGACCTCGTCCCGCATCATGATTCGCGCCTACCGGCCGGCCGGCGTGTTTTACGGCGTCGAGACGCTCCGCCAGCTGCTGCCGGTCGAGATTTTTCGCGCCGCGCCGGTGGCGGGCGTGACGTGGTCAGTGCCGGCCGTGGAGATCGAAGATGAGCCGCGCTTTCGGTGGCGCGGAGCGCATCTCGACGTCTCGCGCTCGTTCATGCCGAAGGAATTCGTCAAGAAATACATCGACCTGCTCGCGCTCCATAAACTCAACCGATTTCACTGGCACCTGACCGACGACCAGGGCTGGCGCCTCGAAATCAAAAAGTATCCCCGGCTCACGACCGTCGGCGCGTGGCGCAAGGAGTCGCTCGTCGGTGTGCAGCATCGGTACGCCGACACCACGCAGTGGGTGTTCGACAAGATCCCGCACGGTGGCTTCTATACACAGGACGACGCCCGGGAGATCGTGGCATACGCCGCTGCGCGCTTCATCACGGTCGTCCCCGAAATCGAAATGCCGGGCCACGCGCAGGCGGCGATCGCGGCGTATCCCTGGCTCGGCAACACCGGCCAACAGCTCGACGTCCTCACGCATTGGGGCGTGGACGCGAACATCCTGAATCCATCCGACTCGGTGATCCACTTCATGCAGGACGTGCTCACCGAGGTGCTGGCGATTTTCCCGAGCCACTGGATCCACACCGGCGGCGACGAAGCGGTCAAGGACCAGTGGAAGGTGAGCCCTGTCGCTCAGGCACGGATCAAGGAGCTCGGCGTAAAGGACGAGAATGCGCTCCAGAGCTGGATGACGGCGCAGATGAGTCAATGGCTGGCGGCGCGTGGTCGATCGTTGATCGGCTGGGACGAGATTCTCGAAGGAGGCACTGAGGGCCTGGCACCGAACGCCGTCGTCATGTCGTGGCGCGGGATGGATGGCGGCATCGCCGCCGCGCAGGCCGGTCACGACGTCGTCATGACTCCGACCTCAAACACGTACTTCGATTATTACCAGTCCCAGGACACCGCTCACGAACCGCTCGCGATTGGTGGGTTCCTCCCGCTCGAAACGGTGTACGCATTCGAGCCGGTGCCGCCGGCACTCGATTCGGCACAAGCGCGACACATTCTCGGCACGCAAGGACAAATCTGGACCGAGTATCAGCGCACGCCCAAAAACGTCGAGTACATGGTATTTCCCCGGCTCATCGCGCTCGCGGAGGTCGCCTGGCTTCCGAAGGAGCAGAAGAACTTCGCCGACTTCAGCGGCCGCCTCGCGAAGCACCTCAACCGGCTGGCGATTCTCGACGTGAATTATCGGCCGCTGCCGGGTACGGTCAGTGGTCCTGCGGGGGCTCGTTAGGTTTCGCCGGACCAGCTTGCTCGCGCTGAATCGCCGCGCGGATCGCCGCGGCGAATGCCGACATATCGGCTTTGAGGAGTCCACGCCAGCCCGCGGCCGAGCGGGTCAGCGAGACAACGTCCATCGTCGTGACGGGTGTCCCCTCGACCGTCATCTGCATCCGATACACGACGTGCGCGGTGTCGGGCCCTTCATTTACCTGCCCCAGGATTTGCACCTTCGCCGAGCGAAACACGTCGCCCAGCTCGGGATTTGATTTCGTCGTGTAGCGCAGCAGCGCCTCGAACATCGCCGTATCCGACAGCGCCTGCGCTTCCGCAACAGTCGAGACACCGAGGAGCTCTTTGCGGATTTGATCGACGTTCGGCGTGTCGAAGAGGATCGAGAGGAACTCGCGGAGCTGGTGCAGCGCCCGCGGGTCCATCAGGGCCGCCATGGTCTGCCAATCATTCGCGCGCATGGCGTCGATCATGCGCAAGGTCACTTGCTGCGGCGTCTCGAGCGCCGGGGGCGGCAGCGTCCGCAGCTCGACCTCCGACATGATGAACCCGAACGCCGGCCATCCGCCCGAGGCGACTGAGCGCTGGAAATAGGAGCGCGCCCGAGCGGTATCGCCGCGCAGCAAGTACCAGTTCCCCACCCCATAGCTCAGCGTCGCGATCGCGATGTCACTGGTGTCGGCCTTCGTAAAGACCGAGTCCGGTTCGATCTCGCCGCGATACAGGCGCAGGCGTTGCGCGTACGCATTCGCGCCGTTCGGCTTGTCGGGGTGGCGGTCCAGGAGCGCTTTCGCGTCGGCCGCTCGTCCGGCGCGCGACAGTGACATCCAGAGCCAATCGGTGGCGCCGGCGCGCTCGGCGGAATCGGGCGCCATCGGCAGCGCCTTATTGAACGCGTCGGCCGCGCCCGCGAAATCGCGTTTGGCGAATCGCACGATGCCGAGGTGATACCAGATGCCGTAGATCGTGTCGGTCTGTTTCGCGCCACGCTGCAAATCAGCCATCGCGCGATCAAATTCGCGCACGGACAGGTAACGATGCCCGCGCCACCGATACAGGAGCGCGTTGTTCGGCGCGATCTTGAGGCCGCGACTGAACGTCTCGATCGCCTCGCGGTACTGGCGGACGCCCGATTGCGCGACACCGAGCGCGATGATCTTGTCGACGTTACGCGGATCCTTCGCGAGCACGCTCTCGGCCCGGGCGACGGCACCGGTATCGGGCTGCGACCGGTATTCGACGCCGGCGGGTGAGCGGTACTCGACGGACTGCGCCGGCAGGCGGAGCGGTGCCAGGCTGAGGAGCACGCGGCTGCCAACCGAAATTGCTCGAGCACGTCTCATTCAGTCTGCCTCAGAAGGACATGAACAACGGAGCGCTCAATCCCGTGTTGGATCCGGCGATTGTCGCAATGGGCGCTATGTTGCCATTCGCACCTGCGGCATAGACCGTGATCTTGTATTGCAAACTTGAGAAAGCGGCATTCGAAACGTAGAGCTTTCCCGTCGTATCCACGAGGAGTCCATACGGAATATCCAACCCAGTATTCGCACCGGTAATGGTCGCGACGGGTGTGGCGTTGCCCGAAGCACCTCCGGAATACACAGTGACGCGCTGGACTGTCCCGTTGGTGTTGCTGACGTAGAGTTTACCAGAGGGATCGAACGCGAGGCCAGCCGGACCATTGAGTGCCGTACTCGCGCCGACGACACTGTCCACAGGAGCAGCATTCCCACTCGCGTTCGCTGCGTAGATGGTAATTCGACTCGTCAGCGCATTGGCCACGTACAGACGACCGGTGGCGTCAAAGGTGATACCGAAAGGACCACTTAATCTCGTGTTGCTGCCTGCGATCACGGCGACCGGTGCCACGTTTCCAGCCGCACCGGCGGCGTAGATCGTGATGGTATCGCCGCCGGCATTGGACACGTATAGCCGACCGGCGGCATCAAGGGCGAGACCGACTGCTTGCCCCAGACGGGTGTTGCTTCCCTCGATGACTCGCATTGGCGCCACGTTTCCACTTGCGCCCGCTGCGAAAACGAGTATGCCGGGTGGAATGACTCTCGTGACATAGATTCGCCCCGCGGCATCCACCAGGAGACCGTCCGGCTGGTCGATGCCGGTGCTGGCTCCAGCAATTGTCGCGTTCGGGGCGACATTTCCATTCGTGTCCCGCGCATAGACGGTAACGGAATTATTTCGTTGGTTCGCAACGTATAAGAGCGTGCTTCGTGGCTTCGGGGCGGTGCTTGACGAGCACGCTGCGAGCACAACGATCAAAATCAGAGTTGTGCGCATGGGTGTCTCCTCGCTTCTCGGGTGGACACACAAGCCATATTTGCAGAATGGCCTATCGGTGGGGAAGCGGGACGCTCCAGTACGAAAGGACGCTGAAAGACGGCCGCGTTCTCCGCTGCGGCAAACATCGTAGAAGGCGCCAGTCGCAAGGCACCCGGAATTCAAGCGGTTTTTGAACTTTTCGCTGGCGTCCCTGGCCGAGTGGAATACGCCCTAGAGGTAGCAGC
>DASZNX010000198.1:0-15432 GCA_035551075.1 Gemmatimonadales bacterium
CTCGTCGAGACGGTCGATCTCGGCCAGGATCTGATTGACATTGTGGTCGAGCACCCGGTCGAAATCGACGCGGGCGTCATTGCGTGCGCGGCGGAGATGCTGCACGCCCAGGCGAATCGGTGTGAGCGGATTCTTGATCTCGTGCGCGACCTGGCGCGCCATCTCGCCCCACGCCAGCACGCGCGCGGCGCGCGCCAACGCCGTGGCGTCGTCCAGCGCGATGACGCAGCCGTCGGGCGCCGCGCCGAGCAGCGCGAGCTGCACGCGAATCTGCCGGCCGCCGATGTCGAACTCCAATTCCTTGATGACGTCGCGATTTTCCGCAATGAATTCGGCGACCGCCTGCCAGACAGGGATCCATCCGGCTGATGACGTTTGCGGCAACACGTTGCCCGGCGACAACTGCTCGGTTCCACCCAGTACCAGCTCCGACGCGCGCGGGTTGGCCATCGTCACGCGCAGTTCATCGTCCACGGCGATGACACCCGTCGCGACGTTCGCCAGGACGCGCGCCGTGCGCAGCCGCGCCTCTTCGAGCGCCGCCTGGCTGCGACGCACATCGGTGACCATGCGATCGAACGCCGTCAGCACCGGTTCGAACTCGCGCGGCGTGCCCGCCGGGAATGCGGGCGGCTCGCTGCCCCGCCCTACCGCGAGGGCGGCAGCGCGCAGCGCGGCGACAGGTTTGGCCAGCCGGCGCGCCGCCAGTCCCGCGAGATAGATCGCGGCCGCCAGACCGGCGAGTGTGCCGAGCACGAGGGCCAGCCCGACGTCCTCCTGCTGCTCACGCACCATCTCGTCATCCAGCAGCTGCGGGACGGCGAGCACCGTTTGCTCGCCGGGTGGACCCGCCGCGACGACGAGATACCCAACGCGAGTCGGCCGGCCTGCCGTGCGGGCGTCCATGGTTAACTCGGTTTCGTCGTCGAGCGTGGCGCGAAACGCATCCGGATTGAGAAATGGATCGACGAGACCGAGCTCCCCCAGTACCGGCGAGCTGGTCGCCACGAGCACCCCTCTGCGATACAACCACAGCTCCGCGTCGAGTCTCCGCCCCAGCTCGACGAGCGACTGCGAGACGTCCTCGGGCGGACCCTGCGCGATCGCCTCCGCACCGCTCGCCGCATCGCGCAGTGTCTGTCGAATGAGCAGGTCGCCGGAGCGGCGGGCCTCGTCAGTGAGCCGCGTGAAACTCCAAGCGGCAAAGCCGAGCACGGGCAACATGAAAAACGCCGCGAGCACCGTCGTGAGCTGCGCGCGATAACTCGTGCGCAGGGTCGTGACCATCGTCGGGACCGGCGCGCGCCAACCCTCCGCGATGAGCAGTCCCAGCAGCCACACGCCCGCGAGCAGCGCCACATCGAATCCGACGACCAGCACGCCGCGGACGAGCAGGGCCCACGGTCCCCGCAGCGACACGCGGAGGTGCACGTGCCGCACTCCGTCAGGCATCTCGACCTGCCGTTCGCCGCGCGCCGACCAGCCGAGCCGCCGCCACTCGAGCGCGCCACCCGCGAGAGGCGTGGTCACGCCGGCAATGGGTAATGAAAGAGAGATGGTGTATGGAGGTTCGATGCCTGGGTCGCCGCGCAGGAAGCGCGCAACGCGATCCGGCGGCAGCTGCCTCGTGCGCGGGCCCACGCCGACGGTCAGGACCGTACCGTTGCGAAGCGGCACAATGAGCACGTAGTGAACGCCGGGGACTCTTTCTAACCGCTCGATACACGGTCCGTCGACCGCACTCTCCGCGAACTTGGAGAGCAATCCAGGACGGAGATCGAGACTCGCCAGGCGCAGCTCGGCGAGGGACCGTCCCCGCTGTCCGTTGGGCGCGTTCGGCCCGCCCCACAGGATGAGCATCGCCGGGTAGTCTTCCGCGTTGAGCGGCGAGGCCACCCAGAGCGCGTACAAATCGCTCGCGTTGCGCGGCGGCGGCTGTGACGGGGCGAGCACCTGTTGACTGAACCGCTCGAGCAACGCGACCGCGACGGCATCACCTTCATTGCCAAGTCGCAGCGCGTCGCGGCCCGCCAGCGACAACCGCCCCTCGACCGCCGCGCCCCACGCAACCAGTGCCGCCGCCGTGCCCGCGACGATCGCCATGCTGACGAGCGCCCAGCGCCGCGGCGCGGGCAGAATCACACCCGCGAGCGCCGGTAACCAGAGGAAGGTGTACCACTCCGGCCACGCGCCATGGGGACTCCAGAGCCACAGTCCACCAATCGCCGCCACGGCACCCCACGCGCACGCGGCGGGCAAAGCCCATGAGATCCGCTCCGGCTCTTGCGAGCCGCGCACGAGCGCGGCGGCGAGGAGGATCAGCCCCATGGCGGTCACGGCGAGCGCCGCCTGCCAGGAGAGCCAGAGGCCGATGCTCACCCCGCTGGCCGGCGGCGCGATGCCGCGGCCGAAATAGCGAACGAGATACGGCGCTGCGAGCAGCAGCACCCCAGCCGCCGCGATGCCCCACCAGCGGCGCGCGATCCCCCGGCGCCATAACCACGCCGCGCCTACGAGCAACAGGACGCCGGCCACGAAGAGCGCGCCGGCCGATGTGCCGATTCCGACCAGTGGCCGGTAGAAGGTGGCGGGAGAGAAGAAGGATGCGGGTCCCACTGGCGCTCGCAACAGCACCCAGGCCGAAACCAGCAACACCCCCAATCGCCAGGTACCGGGCGTCGCCGCGCCGAGGAGCAGCAGCAGCATGATGCCCATCGCGATCCGGGCCAGCCAGGCGGTATGCGCGAGCGCCGCGAGCTTGGCGTCGCCCTGAGAGGGCGGAACGGTGAGCACGGAAAACAACGTGTCCCCATGCTCGCAACCGCTGGGCGGCGTGCAGATCTCGAACACGCTCGAATCGCGTGGCCCTTGCCCCGCGGGAAAGAAATGGAGTGAGACGTCATGGCGGCGGGCGAACGCTGCAGCGAGCGAATGATCACCGTCGGCAATGGCGGGGGCTGCGGACAAGAGGACGCTGCCTACCGCCATACCCGTTTGCGTCTGGCGCCGCGCCTCGAGCAGTGCATAGAATGGAGTCATGACCGCTCGCAGCTCGGTCGTGTCCTGCTCGGGGATCACGCGATGGCGGCCGGCCCATGCGATGGGACGGGCATCGGGCCCTGCGAGCACGGTGACGCTCCGCTCGATTGAGAACGGAGAAGCCAGCGCCTCCTCCAGCCGATCGAACACGGCTTCCTGCGGCAGCGGCGCCGCGCTCGCTCCCCGCTCGGCAAGCCGTCGTGCCTGGGCGATGGCCTCACCGAGCGATCGTTGCAGCGCGCGCGAAGTGCCGGGAACGCTCTGCTCCCGTAACGCAGGCCAGCAGCACTCGATCCGCCACACGCGGACCGCCCCGGTGACGAGCAGGACACCCAGAATCATGCTTGCCGCGGCGGCCCCGATCGTCATGGGCTGGCGCAAGACGGGCGGTCTCACCGTCAGAATGAGCGCCGCTAGACCGGCCAGCCCAGCGAGCCACGCCCACACTCCCGCGTTGCTCCGCAGCCATTCCGCCGCGGTCAGACTCGCCAGACACCCGGCGATTACGACGTGAGCTTGCCGCTGCACCTCAGTGTCCTCGCCCCCGACGCCGTGCGCGCGGCGTTGGCGCGCGATTCACGGCTGTTGGTACCTGTGGGCACCTGCGAGCAACATGGACCGCACCTGCCCCTGGGCTGCGATACTTTCATCGTCGAGCGACTCGCGGACGACCTCTCAGCGGGTTTCGGGATCCTGCGAGCGCCGACAATCGCGTACGGTGTCAACACGGCGACCAAACGTCCCTATCCAGGCAACGCGACCGTCCGCCGCAAGACACTCCACCGCTGGATGAATGATCTGCTCGGCTCATGGGAGCAATGCGGCGTAGCCGCTTTCATTATTCTTACAGCTCACGGGCACGACCCCCATCAGGAAGCTCTCTCCACTCTGCGCACCCGCCGCGCTCGTGTGTTCACGGTTGACGTATTTGCCCTCGACTTTACCGGCTATCTCGATGATCTCAGTGGCGCTACGCATGGGGGTGAGCTCGATACATCGCTCATGCTGTATCTCGCCCCCCAGCTCGTGCACATGGATCTCGCGCAGGACTTTGAGCTTACAGAACGCCAGCTGGCGCGCTTCCGGCGCCGCGCCGCGGGCGCGGTGCCCGCCCAGTCGCCTGGTTCCGTAGGCCGCCCGAGCCTCGCCTCCGCCGAAAAGGGCGCGCGCCTGTATAAGATGATTCATGACCGTATCGCGACGCGAGTATTGGGGGCGGTAGCCGCATGATCATGGGTGTGCTGGTTCTCGCTCTTCTGCAACAGCCAGGCGCTCTTGCGGGCACGCTGGTGGACGAAGGGGTGCTCCTCGTTCGCGTTGATACGCTCGAGATCGCCCGCGAGTCATTCCGCCTCAGCCATGGACGGCTCTCTTCCGGCGATCCTGGCTGGAGCCTTGCAACCACGATTCGGTACGATCGGGCGCGGCCGGTCATTGTCCTCTCTCCCATTCTCGAGGTCAACGATGACACGATGCCGGCGACGTTGCAGTACGACGTTGCCGACCCACGACAACCGTCTCGCATTCTCGGACAGTTAGGACGCGGGCGGTTCACCGTGCGATACGTCGCGAAAGCGGCCGAGCGCGCCCGCGAATTTTCGACGGGAAACCGTACCGTCGTCCTGGACGACTCTGTATTCGCCCTGTATCTGTTTGCCGCCTGGATCGCGTCTCAGTCGACGGAGGTGACGGCGATTCTGCCGCGTTCGCTGCAGCGCGAGATCGTTCAGGCGTCGGATCACGGCGTCACTGCCACAACCCTGAACCGCGACCCGGCGCGCCTGCGTCATGTTACGGTCACACGGGCTTCCGGTGAAACCGTCGAGCTGTGGCTGGACACCGCTGGCCGCCTGATGAAGGTCGAAATTCCCTCTCGCCGCCTCACTGCGGAGCGTCTTGCAGGCGGCTGACCTTGCTGTCGTAATCCTCAGAACTAGGTTCAGTCGCAGGCCGAAACCCCTCCTAGCACCGCCGCGTAAGGGGGTCCGACCTCACGACATATCTTTGCAAGGACGACCATGAGACACCTGTTGACCGTGGCGGGCCTCTTGATGGCCACCACTCCTATTGCCGTTACAGCACAACAACCTACGGCCCCCCCGGCCCCCCTGGGCCCTTCCTCCGCCGCCACGACGCGCCAACCGACGGCGGCACTCTCACTGGCCGACGCGATCGCGATCGCGCGCCAGAACAATCCGGCCTATCGCCGGGCGGAGAACAACCGTGGTCCCGCTGCCTGGGGCGTGCGCAACGCCTACTCGAGTCTGTTGATTCCCAATGTCCGCGCGTCGGGCGGGATGAGCTACACCGGACCGGGCTCGCAGACGTTCCTGGCGCAGAGCTTCTCCCAGTCGGGCTCGACCGTCTCTTCCTTCTATAATCTGGGTCTCTCGTACGAGCTGTCGGGCGCGACGTTGTCCCAACCAGGTTTGGCGAAGTCCCAGCAGCGCGCGACAGATGCGGATATCGCCGGAGCCGAGAACGTTCTCATCACCGGTATCACCCAACAGTATCTCACGGTTTTGCAGGCGATCGCGCAGGCGGACCTCGCCCGCAAGACACTGCAGCGCAACGAGGAGTTCCTGAAGCTCGCCAACGCGCGCTACGGCGTCGGCCAAGCCACGCTCATCGATGTGCGGCAGGCACAGGTGGCTCGGGGTCAGGCCGAGGTGGCGCTGCTGCGCGCGGAGACCGCGGTGAGCGTCGAGAAGCTCAGGTTGTTCGAGCAGATGGGCGTGACGGCACCAGTCGATGTCGCCGAGGTTCAGCTCACCGATACGTTCACCGTGCAGGCGCCGCAATGGAAGCTGAATGATCTGCTGACCATGGCGGAGCAGCAAAATCCCGGGCTCAAGGCGTTGCGCGCCCGCGAAAACGCGGCGGCGTGGAATGTCCGCTCGACAGCGTCGGCCTGGGGGCCGGTGCTATCCCTGTCGGCCGGTTGGTCGGGCTTCACACAGCAGTTCACGAACGTCGATCCGCTGATCACCAACGCGCAAGAGAATGCCAACCTTGCGTATGGCCGATGCCTTTCCAATGACTCGGTGCGCACCGGAGCGGGATTGTCCCCGATGGGGTGCGCTCAGTACCAATGGAATCCGGTCATCGATGAAAAGGCGTTGCGCGATGCGAACTCGGCATTTCCCTTCCAGTTCACGCAGCAGCCGTTCCAGGCGCGCCTGACTGTCAGCCTCCCGATCTTCACCAACTTCGGGCAAGAGCTGCGTGTCTCGCAGGCGCGGGTGGATCACAACGACCTCGAGGAGTCGGTCCGGGCGCGCGCGCTGGGCGTGCAAACCGACGTGAGTCAGGCGTACCTCACGCTGCAAGCGGCGTATCAGGCGGTCGGGATCCAGGACACGAACCGCACGGCCGGCCGCGAGCAGCTGCAGCTCGCCACCGAGCGCTATCGCGTGGGCTCCGGTACCTTCTTCGATCTGCTGGACGCGCAGGTCCAGGCGCTGCGTGCCGAGAGCGACTTCGTGAACGCGACATACGATTATCACAAGGCCGTCGCCGCGCTCGAAGCAGCGGTCGGCCGCAGCTTGCGTTAACCCGAGAGGATCGAGTTCGACATGTCCAAGCGAAATAAAGTGCTGCTCGGCGGTGGGATCGGGGTCCTGGTCGTGCTGCTGATCGTCGTCAGCGCCAGCGCCAAGCGCGACAAGGGGATCGAGGTGCGGTTCGAGACCGTCGGCCGGCGTGATCTCGTCGCGGCCGTGACGGCGAGCGGCAAGATTCAACCGAAGAAAAAGGTCGACATCAGCGCCGACATTACCGGGCGGATCACCAAGATCGCGGTGCGCGAAGGCGACCTGGTCCAGAAGGGCCAGTTCCTGCTGCAAATCGATCCGACGGTCTACGAGGCGAACCTGGAGCGTTCGAGCGCCGCGATGTCGTCGGCTCAGGCGCAGGCGGTGCAGGCGCGCGCCACGCGCGATCAGTCGCAGCGCGCGCTGCAGCGCACCAAGGAGCTGCGCGAGCAGAATCCGAATCTCGTGTCTCAGGAGCAGCTCGAGCAGGCGCAGACCGCCTTCGACATCGCGGATGCCAACCTGACCGCCTCGCAGCACCTGGTCGATCAGTCGCGCGCCGGTCTCCAGGAAGCCCGCGACCAGCTCGCCAAGACGCACCTCGTCGCGCCGATGGCTGGGCGCGTGACCCGTCTCGCAGTGGAAGAGGGCGAAGTCGCGGTGCCGGGCACGTTCTCGCGCGAGACCGGCTTGCTTCTGACGATCTCGGACCTTTCGGTCATCCAGACCAAAGTGCAGGTCGATGAGACCGACGTGGTTCGGGTCCACCTGGGCGATTCGGTCGAGGTCACGATCGATGCGTTTCCCGACACCACGTTCATCGGCCGTGTGACCAAGATCTCGAACAGCGCGATTCTTACTGCGGCGAGCGCAGCGGCGGCGGGTCAGAACGATCGCGCAGTGGACTACGAAGTCGAAATCACGCTGTCCAATCCGCCCAGCGAGATCCGCCCCGACCTCTCGTCGACCGCGCGGATCGTGACCGACACCCGCAAGCAGGCGCTCGCGATCCCGATCATCGCGCTGACGGTCCGCGAGAATACGCCGGTCTCGACCGAACAGAAGTCCGCCTCCGGAAAGGCCGGACCGGCCGAAGCGCAGGCAGCGACGCCCAAAGACACGACCAAGGCCAGTACCAGTAAGAAGAAAGAGTCCGAGGGCGTGTTCATCGTGCATAATGGCGTTGCGACGTTCCGGCCGGTGAAGGTCGGCATCGCGGGCGAAGAGCACTTCGAGGTGGTGGAGGGCGTGCGGCAGGGCGATACGATCGTGGCGGGGCCGTATCAGGCGGTGCGCGATCTGAAGGAAGGGGCGCGCGTCCGTCCCAGCAAGGAATCGAGCGACACGACCAACCGGAAGCGCTCGTGAGCACCGTCCAGCAGTTTCGCACGGGAGATACGCCGCTTCCCGACGTCATCATCCTGACGCACAAGCTGACACGCGAATACGACATGGGGTCCGAGCTCGTGCGCGCCTTGCGGGGCGTGAGCGTACAGATCCGCAAGAACGAGTACGTGGCGGTCATGGGGCCGTCCGGATCCGGTAAATCGACGCTCATGAACCTCATCGGCTGTCTCGACACGCCGACGAGCGGCGAGTACTGGTTGAATGGCCAGAAGGTGAGCGACCTGGCGGATGACGAGCTGGCCCGTATTCGCAACAAGGAAATCGGTTTCGTGTTTCAGACATTCAACCTGCTGCCCCGCGCCGACGCGCTGCACAATGTCGAGCTGCCGCTGATCTACGCAGGGCTGTCTTCGCGCCTGCGCCGCGAGCGCGCGGCCCAGGCGCTCGAGCGCGTCGGGCTCGGCAACCGCATGGACCACAAGCCGAACGAGTTGTCGGGCGGCCAGCGCCAGCGCGTCGCCATCGCGCGCGCGCTCGTCAACGAGCCGTCCATCCTGCTCGCCGACGAGCCGACGGGCAACCTCGACTCCACGACGAGCACGGAAATCATGGGCGTCTTTGCCGATCTGCACCGGCAGGGCCAGACGGTGGTGATGGTCACGCACGAACACGACATCGCGGCACACGCGGCGCGGGTCATTACGCTCCGGGACGGCGTCGTGGCGACGGATCAGCGCCAGGCGGCGTAAGTGCATTTTTTCGAAGCCTTCCGTCTCGCGATCCAGACGATTCGGGCGCAGAAGTTGAAGAGCGGCTTTTCGCTGCTCGGTGTCTTCGTCGGGATTTCATCACTGATCGGTTCGTGCTCGATCGCCAACGGCGTCAACCGGTACATGACCGAAAAGTTCGCGCAGACGATTTTCGGCGTGAACACGTTCCAGCTGCGGCGCAGGCCCGTGTTCACACCCAACGTCCCCGATTCGGTCTGGCGCGCCTGGCAGCGCCGGCCGAAGATCCGGTTCAGCGATGCGGAGGCCGTCGCGGCGGGCATCACCGTACCCGTCATCACGGCGTGGCAATCGAGCGACAACGTCACGGTCTCCTTTGGGAATAAGGAAGCGCGGGACATCGAGCTCACGGCCGCCAGTGAGCGCTACTTCGACATCAAAAATCTCCGCATCGCGGTCGGGCGGGCATTCACGGGGCAGGAGAACCGCTCCGGCGTTCCGGTGGCGGTGCTCGGGGAGGCGGTCGCCAAACGCCTCTTCGCCGACCGGCCGCCGCTGGGCCACAACGTGAAGATCGGCGGCATCCCGTATCGCGTCGTTGGCGTGGTCGAACATCAGGGGAGCCTCATGGGATTCCCGCTCGACCGCTTTGTCGTGGTCCCCGCCCTTTCGCCGGCGCAGAACCTGGTGAATCCACCGGGAATCCTCGATGCCTTTTTCGTCAAGGCGAATTCCGAGGGCGAGATGCGCCAGGCGATGATGGAGGCCGAGGGCGTCATGCGCAGCCGCCGCCATCTGCGGCCGAATCAGGACGACAACTTCGTGCTGGACACCTCGGAAGGAGTGCAACGCTTCTGGGCCGGAATTAGTCGTGTACTCATGACCGTCCTGCCGGGCATCGTGATCGTATCGCTCGTCATCGGCGGGATCGTCATCATGAACATCATGTTGATGGCCGTCGCCGAGCGGACGCGGGAAATCGGGCTCCGCAAATCCCTCGGCGCGCGGCGGCGCGACGTGCTCCGCCAATTCCTCGCGGAATCGACGGTCATCTCGGCCGTTGGCGCCGTTTTCGGAATCATCGCCGGCATGGGTCTGACCGTGCTCATCAACAAGATCTCGCCGTTGCCGGCGAGCATTTCGCCGGTCTCGGTCGTCCTCGGCGTGATCATGGGAGCCGGGGTGGGCGTCGTAGCCGGCGTGTACCCCGCTACGCGAGCCGCGCGGCTCGATCCAATCGCCGCGCTGCGCCAGGAGTAATTCATGACGCCCATCTTCGAAGGCGTCGGCATCGCGCTCACGTCGCTTCGCGCGCACAAGATGCGCGCCTCCCTGACCATCCTGGGTGTCGCCATCGGTGTGACGGTCGTGATGGTGATCGGGGCGCTCATCAGCGGATTCAACAAGGGGATCTCCGACATGCTCGCGTCGCTCGGACCGAAGACGTTCTGGGTCGGGCGATACTGGGGCGGCCAGAACGACCAGGATCCCGAGGATCCGCAGCCGTGGCGCCGCCGGCCGCCGATGACGATGGAAGAAGCCAACCGGCTTGCGCAGCTCCCCACCGTGGCGTTTGTGGTGGTGGACGAATGGACGTCGGCAGATATCGAGTTCGAAGGCCATCGGATGTCGTCCGTCAGCATTCGCGGCCGCAATGCCGACTGGCCCAAGATCGAGGGAGGGCATATCAATCCCGGCCGCTCGTTCACGTACCTCGAGGATGCGTCGAACGCGCATGTGGCCGTGATCAACAGCAAGTTGTCCGAGAACCTATTCGGCGACCGCGATCCGATGAATCGCCGCATCAAAATCGGCGGACTGCCCTACGATGTGGTCGGGATTTACGAGCCTCCTCCGCGACTCTTCGGCGATCAAGACCAGCCGACCGCGTTGATCCCGCACGGGACGTTCGTGAAGGACCTGAAGTTCTGGCCGGGATGGATGGACATGTTCGTCGTGCCGCAGGACTCGGTATCACTCCAGCGCGCCATCGACGACGTGACCATGAGCCTCCGGACGATGCGCGGCCTGAAGCCGAATCAAAAGAACAACTTCGACGCGGTTACCCAGGAAGTCTACGTGCAGGCCATCAACAGCTTCACCAAAGTCGCGCGCTTGCTGATGATTGCGCTGTCGATGGTGGGATTGATGGTCGGGGGCATCGGTGTCGTGGCGATCATGATGATCTCCGTGACGGAGCGGACCCGCGAAATCGGCGTGCGCAAGGCACTGGGCGCGATGCGGCGCGAGATCATGTGGCAATTTCTCGTCGAGGCGGCCACACTCACACTCGTGGGGGGCATGATCGGTCTGCTCGTCGGCTGGGGAATCGCCTTCCTGCTCCATAACTTCACGCCGGTCCCCGCGTATGTCCCGCTCGGTTCGATCTTCGTCGCGCTGACGGCGGCGGCGTTCACCGGGCTGTTGTTCGGCATCTATCCCGCAAGTAAGGCTGCGCGGCTGGATCCGGTGGAAGCGTTGAGATACGAATGAAGTTCGTCGAGGCCATTCGCCTCGCGTTTCAGACGATCCGCACCCAGAAGCTCAAGCGAGCCGGGCGGCGAGGCTGGATCCCGTCGAAGCATTGAGGTACGAGTAATTGCGAATTGCGGATTGCGGATTGCGCATTGACCGCCAGGTTGGGAATCCGCAATCCGAAATCCGCAATCCGCAATTAGTTTCCAGCCATGCCACTCTACGAAGCGCTCCGTCTCGCGCTCCAAACGGTCTGGAGCCACCGGCTCCGCTCGTTCTTTACGCTGCTGGGCGTCATCGTCTCGGTCGCATTTCTCGTCGCCGTCGTCGCCGTCATTCAGGGGATGAACGCTTACGTGCGCGAGCGGCTGGCCGGGGCGATCGTGGGCGTCAACGCGTTCCAGATCCGCCGCGATCCGATTCAGGTGGGCTTCATCGACGATGAGGCATGGAAACAGATCCAGCGCCGGCCGATCATCGCGCCGGAGGATGTGGCCTTCATCGAGCGCGCCGTCCCGGACGCCGAAGCCATCGCGCTGCAGTCAGGCTGGCCGACGCCGCTGGCGGACGTGCAATGGCGTAACCGCACGACCGGAGACGTCTTCATTTTCGGGGTGACGGCGCCGTTCGTGGTCGTGCAGGACTACGTGTTCGCGGCGGGCGAGCCGCTCACCGACATCGACCTCCAGCAACGGCGCTACGTCGCGGTGCTCGGGTACGACGTCGCCGAAAAGCTGTTCGGCGACGTCCACGCAGCCGTCGGGCGGGATATCCGGGTGCGCGGCATGCAACTCATGGTGAAAGGCGTGATCGCCAAGAAAGGCACCGTGCTCGGCCAATCGTGGGACGGTTTCGTCATGTTGCCGCTGTCCACGTTCGAATCGATGTACGGGCGCCGGCAGACCATGGTGATCTCCGTGAAAATGCCCGCGGCCGACATGGTCGGTCCGGCGATGCTGCGAGCCGAGGAGGCGATGCGGATTGCGCACCACCTGCGCCCCGGCTCGGATAACGATTTCACCGTCGATACCGGCGAAGGACTGATCGCGTTCTGGGGGAAGCTGACGCGCGTCATCTTCACGGTCGTCCCCGCCGTCGTCGTCATCGGCATCGTCGTCGGCGGCATCGTGATCATGAACATCATGCTCATGAGCGTGACGGAGCGGACGCGCGAGATCGGCATCCGCAAAGCGCTGGGCGCATCGCGCGGCGATATCCGCCGCCAGTTTTTCGCGGAGGCGCTCACGCTCTCGCTGCTGGGCGGTATCGCCGGCCTCGCGGCCGGCGCCGCGCTCGCCGGGCTGGTCCAGCTCGCATCGCCGCTGCCCGCGCGCGTCACGACGTGGTCCATCGGCGTCGCGCTCGGCCTCGGCCTCGTGGTCGGCGTCGCCTTCGGAGTATATCCCGCGCATCGCGCTTCTCGCCTCGATCCCATCGAGGCGCTCCGCCAGGAATAGATGGCCCTGCATTCGGTGCGCGAAGGATGGCGCATCGCCGCGGATCAACTGCGCGCCAACAAGCTGCGCTCAGGCCTGACCGTGCTCGGCGTCGTGATCGGGATCGCGACGGTGATGGCCATGGCGTCCATCGTGGCCGGCTTCCGCGAGCAGATCGTCAACACGCTCGAAGTCGTGGGGCCGACGACGTTCCGCGTGTTGCGCTACTTCTCGACCACCGGGGTCAATCCGGACGCGGTACCGCGCGAGGTGCGGATCCGACCAAAGCTCGAGCCGCAGGATGCCGAGGCGATCGCGCGGCTGCCCGAAATTCACTACGCCGCGATCTGGACGCAGGTCTTCCAACGCTTCGAGTACGGCGGCAATCGCACGCGCGTGCTCGGCGTGTTCGGCGCGGACGATCGCTTCATGGAGATTCTCGGCGGCGGGATCTCGACGGGCCGTTCATTTACGGCGGCAGAGCTGCGCGGCGGGGAGCCGATTGCCATCGTCGAGCAGCGCACCGTGGATCGGCTGTTCGGCGCCATCAATCCCATGGGGCGGGTCGTCCGCATCGGGGGGCACCCGTTCAAGATCATCGGCGTGTGGCAACGACCGACGAACATTTTCGAGGTGCCAGGCACCCCCGAGATCGCGGCGATCGTGCCCTTCGAAGCCGCCCGGCGCAGCTTCATGATCGACGAATGGAACAGTCTCATCATTCTCGTCAAGCCGAAACCGGAAGTCAGCGTCAACCGCGCCATGGACGCCGCCACGCTTACGCTGCGACGGCTGCGCGGCCTGCGCGCGGGCGAGGCGAACACGTTCGACCTGCTCACGTCCGATCAGGTCCTGGGTATCTTCGATAGCCTGACGTTCGCTTTTTTCTTCGTCATGCTGGTGCTGTCGAGTATCGCGTTGATGGTCGGAGGCATCGGCGTGATGGCGATCATGATGGTCTCCGTCACGAGCCGCACCCGGGAGATCGGGATTCGCAAGGCGCTCGGCGCCACGCGACGCGCGATTCTGTGGCAGTTTCTGGTCGAAGCGGCGACGCTGACGCTGTTGGGTGGAATCATCGGTATCGGGCTGGGCCTGGGCGTCGGTGAGGTCCTGAAACGTTTGCTGGCCTTCAACACCACGGTTCCCGTCGTCCCGGCAGCAATCGCCACCGTCGCCTCCATTTTGGTGGGTCTGGTATTCGGCATTGCACCGGCAGCGCGGGCGGCAAAGCTCGACCCGATTGAAGCGTTGAGATATGAATAGACAACTGGTACGTGGTGCGTGGTGCGTTGTGGGAATCCAGGCCACGTACGGCGCAGGACGCACGAGATCCGTTAGGGTTCTATGAATGAGCGAGTCGATCTCTTAGCCATTGCGGCACACCGAGACGATGTCGAGTTGACGTGCGGTGGCACGCTCGCGAAAGCGGCCAAGGCGGGTCATCGCGTGGGGATCATCGATCTCACGCAGGGAGAGATGGGCACACGCGGTGATGCGAAAACGCGCGCCGCGGAGGCGGAGCGGGCGGCACAAACGCTCGGCGTCGCGCTGCGGTTGAACGCGGAAATGCGCGACGCCCATCTGGAAAACAACGAGACGTCGCGGAAAAGGCTCGTCGAGCTGATCCGGCGAACGCAACCCCGCGTTGTGATCCTGCCGTTTCCCGTCGGACGGCACCCGGATCACCGGATTGCTTCGGAGCTCGGACGCGATGCGTGTTATCTCGCCGGGCTCGCGAAGTACGATCCGGGCAAGGGCGGTGAGGCGCACCGCCCGTATAAGCTCCTCTATGCGCTCGCGTATCGCGAAGACCCCGTGAAGCCGACGTTCGTGGTCGATATCACGGACGTCTTCGAGACGAAGATGCAGGCGGTCCGCTGCTATGCCTCGCAATTCGACGGGGCCAAGGCTGCCGGTGAAGTGTATCCCACCGGGCAGGATCTGTATGAATTGATCCGGGTGCAGTCCGCGCACTACGGATCGTTGATCCGCCGCCGCTACGGCGAACCGTTCTACACACCGGAGACTCAAGCAGTCGAGGACGTGCTGCAGCTCACGGTTCAGTCCATCTAGGGTGTCTGAGCCATTCGGGTCTGATTAGATTGCGGGTCCCATGACCAAGCGCATCACCTATCTCGACAACGCGGCCACGACGCCGGTGCGGCCGGAAGTGCTGGAGGCGATGCTTCCCTATCTGGGAAAGGAGGCCTTCGGCAATCCGTCGTCCGCTCACCGCTTTGGCCGCGCCGCGCGCGCCGGCATCGAAGAGGCGAAGCGGGCCATCGCTGAAGCGCTTGGGGCCGAGCCCAATCAGGTGGTCTTCACGTCAGGGGGGACCGAAGCCGATAACCTCGCGATCATCGGGGCCGCGCTCGCATCCCGGGATCGCGGCGGCCCGTTCCGTGTGGCGGTTTCCGCCACCGAGCACAAGGCCGTGCTCGCGGCGGCGCACGCCGTGAAGCACCTCGGCGGCGAAGAGGTCATCCTGCCGGTCAGCGCATCAGGCCACGTCGAAGACGCGGCGCTCGGTCAGGCGCTCGACCGCGGCGTCGCGGTCGTCAGCGTGATGTGGGTCAACAACGAAGTCGGCACCGTCCAGCCCGTGCGGCAGCTCGCCGAGCGATGTCGCGAAGCCGGCGTCCTGTTCCATTCGGACGCGGTTCAGGCTTTCGGCAAGGTCCCGGTATCGCTTCGCGACATCCACTGCGCTCTCCTCACCATCTCCGGCCACAAGATCGGCGCCCCCAAGGGCATCGGCGCCCTGATCGTGCGCGACCGCAAGGCGGTCGAGGCGATCATCCACGGCGGTGGGCAGCAGTACGGCATCCGCCCCGGCACCGAAAACGTCCCCGGCATCGTGGCGCTCGGCGT
>DASZNX010000199.1:0-1534 GCA_035551075.1 Gemmatimonadales bacterium
CCCGACGGCTCGAGCCGCAACGTGCAGCCGTCCTGGGTCGAAATCGCCGCACCGGAGGGGCCGTAATAGGGCGGGCCGTAGGCGGTCTGCTCGCAGAACGTGCCGATGCCGATGCCGCGATGGATGCCGCGCCCGCGCAGCTCGCGCTGCTCCCGGCGCAGCTTGTCGTAGTCCATCAGCGCCACGAGCCTCTCCAGGCATTCGTGGAACGACACGGTCTCGAGTCGCTGGCCACCCGGCGTCACGCAAGGTAGCGTGGATTTTGGCCGATAATTGCGACGTTTGAACTCGACCGTGTCGATGCCGAGCTCGTGCGCGGCAAGATCGGTGAGCAGTTCGCCGACGATGCAGGCAAACGGCATGCCGACGCCGCGATACATGCCGATCAGGTTCTTGTTGACATAGACGCTGCGCGTGCGCGCCTTATAGCTGTCGAACAAGTAGGGGGCGCCGGTCATCACCACGGCCATCATGCCTTCGGCGACGTTGAAGCGCATCGGCATGCCGTAGGCGCCGACCGCGCCGATATCGTCGATCTCCATAGCGGTGATTTCGCCTGTTCTCTTGCACCCGATACGGCACTTGATGCGGTGATCGCGCGCCTGCGCGTCGGAAACGAACGACTCCAGTCGATCAACGCAGAACTTCACGGGCCGGCCGAAAATCACGCTCGCTACCACCGTCGCGATCTCGTCGCAATGAACGTTGAGCTTCAGGCCGAAGCCGCCGCCGATGTCGGGCGCAACCACGCGGACCTTGTGCTCGGGGATCCCGAGATGACTCGCGAAAATCTCCTGCATCTGGAATGGAGACTGGTGGGAGTGGATGACGGTCAGCGAGCCGTCGCTCGGGTTGAAATCGGCGATCAGCCCGCGCGGCTCGAGGGTCATCGCCATCTGGCGCTCGAAGCGCAATTCCTCCTCGATCACCACGTCAGCCTCGGCGAAGGCCTTTGCCGGCTCGCCTTTCTCCAGGGTGAAATCGAACGCCACGTTGTCGGGCATTCCGTGGTGGATCACGGGCGCCCCGGGCGCAATGGCCTGGAATTGATCGGCGACGACTGGCAGCGGCTGCCACTCGATCTCGACGAGTTCCGCGGCGTCCTCGGCCTCCGCTCGGCTGTCGGCGAGGACGATCGCCGCCGGCTGGCCCTGCCAGACTGCGCGCTCGGCGGCGAACAGCCGCTGCGGGGCGGACCGGTGGCCCGGTCGGTGGAGCGCCACACCGACAAACGGTTCGCAGCGCGGATTGATCTCCACCGCCGTCAGGACGCCGGCGATGCCCGGCGCTCGGCTCGCCTTCTGGACGTCGATGGAGACTAGCTTCGCGTGCGGATGCGGGCTGCGCACGAAGTAGGCGTGCAGCATGCGCGACAGCCGGATGTCGTCGATGTAGCGGCCGTGGCCGGCGAGCAGGCGCTTGAGCTCGCGGCGCGGGATGCGCGCGCCGATTCCACTGGTCGAGGCGGCCGGTGATGCCATCAGCGTGAGCCCTTCGCGAGCACGGCTTCGATCGCATCGACGATGGCGTGATA
>DASZNX010000200.1:0-6251 GCA_035551075.1 Gemmatimonadales bacterium
GCCGTCGTCGCGTTTCATGCGCTGTTCATCGTATTCATTGTCCTGGGCGGCTTTCTGGCCTGGCGCCGGCGGTGGGTGGCGATCCTGCACGTCCCCTGCGCGGTCTGGGGTGTCCTGATCGAATACAACGGCTGGATCTGCCCGCTCACACCGCTCGAGAATTCGCTCCGGCTGCGAGCGGGCCAGCAGGGGTACAGCGGCGGATTTATCGAACATTATCTGCTGCCGCTGATTTACCCGGCTGGGCTCACAGCGCGCGTTCAGGTTGTCCTCGGCACGGCCGTGCTGGTCATCAACGTGGTCGCGTATGCAGTTCTCGTCCGTCGCTTGATGCGAGGCCTCTAATGCCCAATCGTCGCCACTTTCTCCAATCACTGTTTACGGCCGGCGCTTCCTTCGCGGCTTTGCGAAGCGACGCGCTCGCGCGCATCACGCCGGTCGTCGGCGGAGTGGACGGCCGCACCCCGGAAGACATCGCGCAGGACGAGGATTTCTGGCTCCAGATCCGGCAGGCGTTCGACATCGATCGCGGCATGATCAATCTCAACAACGGCGGTGTGGCGCCGAGCCCGCGGGTCGTGAATGCGGCGTTCCAGCGGTACCTGGCGGTTTCCAATCAGGCGCCGGCCATCACGATGTGGGCCTGGATCGAGCCGGAGATCGAGACCGTGCGGCGGCGGCTCGCGGCGAGCTTCGGCTGCGATCCGGAGGAGATGGCGATCACGCGCAATGCGAGCGAGGCCCTCGAAATCGTGCAGCTCGGCATGCCGCTCGAGCGCGGCGATGAAGTCCTCACGACGACGCAGGATTACCCGCGCATGATCACGACGTGGAAGCAGCGCGAGCGGCGCGAGGGCATCGTGCTCAAACAGATCACGTTCCCCGTCCCGCCGCCGTCGCAAGACGATCTGGCGCGCCGGTTCGAGGAGGCCATCACCGCGCGAACCAAGGTCATCCACGTCTGCCACATCACGAACCTCACCGGGCAGATCTTTCCGATCAAAAAGATCTGCCAGCTCGCTCGCGCCCGCGGTATCGAGACCATCGTGGATGGGGCGCACGCCTATGCGCAGTTCCCCTTTACACGCGACGAGCTCGACTGCGACTACTACGGCACCAGCCTCCATAAGTGGCTCACGGCGCCGATCGGCACGGGCTTCCTCTACGTGCGGCGTACGAAAATCGGCAAGATCTGGCCGATGATGGCCGCCCCGCCCGAGATGAATGAGAACATCCGGAAGTTCGAGGAGATCGGGACGCATCCGGCTGCCAATCACAACGCGATCGCCGAAGCATTGGATTTTCTCGACGGCATTGGACCCGAGCGGAAGGCGGCGCGGCTGCGGGTGCTGCGCGATCGCTGGGCCAAGCGTCTGGAACGGCTGCCGGGCGTGAAGATCCTGACGCCCTACGATCCGGCCCAGTCCTGTGGACTCGCCTCATTCACTCCGGGACAGCTCGACGTGGGCAAGCTCGCCGCCTTCATGTTCGACAAGCACCGCATCATCGTGACGCCGATCGCGCATCCGGAATTCAATTGCCTGCGGATCACGCCGAACGTGTACACCACGCTCGCGGAAGTCGATCGGTTCAGCGAGGCGATGGAGGACGTGCTGCGGAAGGGGCTGCCGGCCTAGGGTAGCAGGGCCACGATCCGCAGGGGCCCACCCGCCCCTCCTCTGATCTTCATCGGCAGAGCGACAACGAATGCGCCGGTCAGCGGGAGCTGATCCAGGTTCGCCACGTTCTCGAATGCCGGCACATTCGAGGCAAAGAGGCGGCGGTGGACCTGATACGTGCGCGACTGCCCGTAATCGACGCTCGGCGTATCGATGCCAACGGCGCTGACTCGACGTCGTACGAGTAGCCGTGCCGCATCCAAATCGAGCCCAGGAAAGTGCAGCTCGGCAACGCCCGCGGTCCCCGCCTTGGTGGTGCCGAGGTAGCGCGCGCGGTCGGGCCAGCGAGTGCCCCAACCGGTCCGGACGAATACGATGTCGCCCTCCCGGATTTGGCCGTGCTCCGCTTCCCAGCCAGTGATGTCCGACTGGTGCACGCGATAATCGGCGCTCGAATCCGCCTGATGTCGCACGTCGATCACCACCGCCGGTGCGATCAGTTGGCTCAACGGAATTTCATCGGTCGTGCGCTTCTTTTCGACGAAATGGATCGGCGCATCGACGTGTGTGCCGCCGTCCTCGGCGGCGCTGAAGTTGTTGGCCGCATAGTACCAGCCGCCCGGCATCCGCTTCGCCGAGACCACCGTCAGATGAAAGGGCTGCGCCGTGGGCCAATAGACCGTGGCGGAATCAAACGGATAGGTGAGATCGACCCATTTCGCGCTGACCAGCCGGTCCGCGAGGGATGGCTGGTTGCAGGAGGCGAGCAACAGGAGCACGGCAGCGAGTGATGCGCGACGCATGAGAGCTCCGAGCAGGGACTTGGTTGCAATTGACGAGGAACACTATAAAGTTGCGACCGGTCGTGTCCGTGCCCCGCAGGGCCGGCTCGGCACCGAGCCGGGGCTTTTAGCCCACGGAAAACATCGGAGCCAATTTATGAAACTAATTTTTTCCGTGGGTATCATGCTGCTAACCGCTTGCGGCAGCGGCAAATCCGATCAGTCGCGCGACACCCTCACCGAGCGCCAAAAAGACAGCATCCTCGCGAATTCGAAGATTCCGAACGCGCGCGCGGTCGGCAGCGCGATGCGAGCAGCGGATTCGACCAGCGCCGGCATCCAGCGCGCGGATTCGGTGGCGAGAGATACTTCGGAGCACTGATGCGGCTGGCGACCGTACTGGCGTTCTCTCTCGCTGCCTGCGGCCCTCACAATCCATGCTCCGGTTATCAGTTCGACCGGCTGAAGCGGTATTCCCTTCCCTATGCCGGGCACTGGGTCGTCGCGCGCGGCGACACACTCACATTCCCCGACGCCCCACAGATGAGCGATCGCTTTCGACTGGTTGACATCGTCCTCGATACGACGACCGTCGTCCAAGGCCGCGAGTGCGTATTCCGCGCACGTCTGACCTTCCGCGCGCCGCGGCCCGATACGATCGCGGCGAGCTGGTTCGGCCAGCCGGAACAGGCGATCGTCAGCGGCTGGCCGGTGGATCTCGGTCCGTTTGCGGGCGTCTCGCTCGCCTGGTCCGGTAAGGACTCGCTCTCTGGAGCCATTCTGATCGACGCGAAGCTCGGCGTTCAGGCGCGACCCGGGATGACCGCGCGCTTCGTCGTCGGCAGGTTATCTTCAGCGCCATGAGAGGATTCCTGATACGGCTGCTGATCACGGCCCTCGGCCTCTGGGTCGCCGACCAGTTGCTGCCCGGTATCGCCATCACCGGCGCGCGCGCGCTCATCATCTCCGCACTGCTGCTGGGAATCGTGAATGCCGTCATCCGGCCCATTCTCATCATCCTCACACTGCCACTCACCATCATGACGTTGGGATTCTTCATTCTCGTGGTGAACGGCATCTCGCTCGCGCTCGTCGCCTGGCTCGTCCCGGGTTTCGAGGTCGCCGGACTGTTTTCTGCCACGGTCGGCGCGATCATCGTCAGCCTGGTGAGCTGGGCCGCTTCGGCGTTCGTGGGCGGATCGGGTCGCATCGAGCGCATGCATCGAGTGGAGGTCACCGGCCGCCGCATCGATGGATAAGGGATTTGCCCTCGCGGGCAGCATCTCCGCATTCATCGCGGTGGCGGCAGGCGCATTCGGCGCGCACATCCTGCGCTCCCGGATCGCGCCTGATCAACTGGCTGTCTTCGAAACCGGCGCTCGGTACCAGATGTATCATGCGCTCGCCCTCTTCATCGTCGCCTTCGCGGCGACGCAAGGGGCGACGCCCCCACCCGTTGCCGTGCGTCTCGCCGGCCGGCTGTTCATCGCGGGCACCGTGCTGTTCTCCGGCAGTCTGTATGCACTCGCTTTGACCGGCGCGCGCTGGCTCGGCGCGATCACCCCGTTCGGAGGACTTTGCTTCCTCGCCGGCTGGGCGGCGCTTGCCTACGCCGCCGTGAAAGGATGAACTGCAAACTGTGCGGCGCCGCCGACCTGCGGCTGTTCTACACCCAGGGCAACAAGCGCCAATTCAAGTATTACCGCTGCGGCACCTGCCGCCTCGTGGTTTATGACACGCAGACCGGCGTGAATCAGGAGAAGTACATCCTCACGCGGGTCGATCCGCGCGCTCCAACGCGGCAGAATCGCGGCCATCGGCAGACCTACGCATTCATCAAACGACATCTGCCGCGGCCCGGCCGAATGCTCGATCTGGGCTGTGGGGATGGAACCGTCCTATGGCTCGCGCGCGAGGATGGGTGGACCGTCAAAGGGGTGGAGCTCTTTCCCGAGCATACGAAGATCGTCCGCGAGACGCTCGGCCTCGACGTCGTGACGTCCGACATTGCGTCGTACAATGGTGAGGAGATGGTCTGGGACTGTGTTGTCCTCACTCATGTGCTCGAGCATCTTCCCGATCCCGTCGGTGCCCTGGCAAAGATCCGCACTCTTCTCAAACCCGGCGGTGCCGGCGTCCTCGAATTTCCCAACATCGACGCGTTCGACGCGCGCTTGCGCCGTCTCCTCGACCGGTGGGGCATCCATCGGCGCGCTTACTCGCCGACGTACGTTCCGGGTCACGTGCAGGAGTTTTGCCGGCATTCGTTTGCGTTCGCCGCAGAACGCGCCGGATTGTCGCTCGAAGTCTGGGAAACCTATTCCGTCAATCCACTCCAGTATGTTTTCTTTCGCACCGTTCCCATCGGCAATAAGGCCCGCGTGTTGATTCGGAGATCCGCATGATCGACGTCGAGACCCCGGCCCTGCTGCTCTATCGCGACGTGATGGAGCGCAACCTCAAGTACATGGCCGACCGCGCCAAACGGCTGGGTGTCGCGCTGCGGCCGCACATCAAGACGCATAAGTGTCTCGAGTTGGGACGCCGTCAGGTGGCTCACGGCGCACAGGGTGTTACGGTTTCGACGCTGTTCGAGGCGGAGGCGTTCGCGCGCGGCGGCTTCAGCGATTTGACGTGGGCGTTCCCGCTCGATCGCACCCATCTCCCGCACGTCCGGCGCATCGCCGATAGCGGGGCGACGTTGCGCGTGATTCTCGATGATCTCGAGACCGCCAAGGCCTTGAATGGGACCGGGTTGCACGTGTGGCTCAAAGTTGATTGTGGTTATCATCGCGCCGGCGTCGATCCGGCGTCGCGTTACGCGCTCGAGGTGGCGCGGGAGCTCGGGTCCGAACGCGGCATCACCTTCGACGGCATTCTGAGCCATTCCGGGCATGCGTATCGCACGCGGGATAAGGACGAAGCGGCGCAGGTCGCGGAGCAGGAGCGTCAGGTGATGGCGTGGTTTGCGGAGTTGCTCAGGAAGGACGGCCTTCCCGTCCGCGGCGTCAGTGTGGGTTCGACGCCCGCGATGGCGGCCGTAAAAGACTTGACGGGCGTCACAGAAGCACGGCCCGGCAACTACATCTTTTACGATCGGACGATGGTGCTCATTGGTTGTTGTGAGCCGCGGGATGTGGCGGTGTCGGTGCTCGCCACCGTCGTGTCGCATCAACCGGGAGCGTCGCACTTCATCGTCGACGCCGGAGCGCTGTCATTGTCCAAGGATCTCGGGCCCTCCCATCTGGAGCTCGCGCCCGCGTTTGGCGAGGTGAAAGGCCATCCCGAGCTTACGTTCGCGTCGGTGTCGCAGGAGCACGGGCTGATTCGCGCGGCCGCGCCCGCCGCCATCGAAGGCAAGTTCAAGGTCGGGCAACAGATCGAGATCATCCCCAACCACTCCTGCCTCACCGAAGCGCATTTCGACGAGTACGTGGTGATCGAAGGAGGTCGCATGATCGATCGCTGGAAAATCGAGCGTGGCCGATGAAGCTCCAGTTACGTCATCTCTTCGTCGCCCTCCTGCCGCTCATCTTTAGTCTCGGCGCGAGCTGGGGCTTTGCCTTTTCGCAGCATACGTGCGGTCGATTGGTGGGCCCTATCTTCGCGCCCAAGTGCCACTGGATACAGCTCGAGTATCAACTCGGCTTTCAGATGGGTGGAACGTTGTTGGGTTGTCTCATCGCCGCGGTGGTCGGCGCCTCGTTGGAACGCCGCAGCCGCCGGCGCATCGTTCAAGCCGCGAACCTCAACCAGGGGGTGCCGTGATGAAAGCGCCGCTGGTGTTGCTGATGATGGTTGGCCTTGCAGGACGTGCTGTCGCGCAGGATACGACCTCGAAACCCAAACC
>DASZNX010000201.1:0-7631 GCA_035551075.1 Gemmatimonadales bacterium
ACTCCACACTGCGAGAGCTCGTGCGCATCGCATTACGGGAGAATCGCGATCTGCGCGTAGCTCTCGCGCGCGTGAATGAGTCACGCGCGCGGCTCGGGATTCAACGGCTCGAGTTCCTGCCACAAATCGATGTCAACGGACGGTTCGCCAAGGTCCACGTCAGCGACTCGTTGCTGGGCCTGCGGACCGGCACCTACAACTTCTTCGAGCTGGGCGCGAGCGTCAGCTGGGAGCTCGACTTTTTCGGCCGCTTGCGCCGGCTGAACGAATCGGCCAAGGCCGACCTGCTGGCCAGCGAGTATGCGCGCCGGGCCGTCATCATCACGGTCGTCGGTGATGTCGCGCGGGCGTATCTCGAGCTGCGCGATCTCGATAGGCAAACACTCATCGCGGATTCCATGGTCCAGCAGCGGCGGCAGTCGCTGGATTTGGCGCGCTCGCGGTTCGAGGGCGGGCTGACCTCCGAGCTCGATATGCGACAGGGCGAGGCCGAGCTGGCCAATGCTGAGGCGCGCGCGGCGGACCTGCGCCTCCAGGGCAGCCAGAAAGAGCAGGAGCTCAACGTCCTGCTGGGACGCATGCCGGGCACGGTGCCGCGCGGCGCGGCGCTCATCAATCAGAACTTCCGTACCCAGATTCCTCCCGGCTTACCGTCGTCGCTCTTGCAGCGCCGGCCGGATATCCGCCAGGCGGAAGCGGAGCTGCGGGCTGCCAATGCGCTGATCGGCGCGGCCATCGCCGCCCGCTTCCCGACGATTTCGCTCACCGGGGCAGGGGGCACGCGTACCGATCAAATCGACAATCTCTTCCAGGCCGGCACCGGCTTCTGGCACCTCGCAACCAACGTATTGCTGCCGATCATCAATGCGGGACGGAGCGGGAAGCAGGTCCAACTGGAGCGCGCCCGGACGGAAGCCGCCGTCGCACAGTACGACCAGGTCGTCCTCAACGCGTTCCGGGAGGTCGAGAACGGACTGGTTGCGCTTCAACAGCTGCAGATCGAGGTCGGCGCGGCCGTCCGTCGTGTGGCCGCGGCGCGGCGCGCGGTCGCGCTAGCGGGCGATCGGTATCAGGGCGGCGTGGACAGCTACACCACGCTGCTCGACGCGCAGCGCGTGCTCTCCGATGCCGAGCTTGGGGAATCGGGTTTGCAGCGGCAGCAGCGCGTGGCCGTCGTGCAGCTCTACCGCGCGCTGGGCGGCGGTTGGGATCCTGTAACCGATACGCTGGCAATTCCGCATCCGGCGCGGTAGCACCGCCGGCTTGTCGGCGATCCCCCACAACAGCCTACCTTGATCTGTCGCGAACCACGCGCGAATGTCCACGGCACTCCCCCTGAGCAGCTTCCTCTTGCCGCTACTACTCGTCGCTGCATGGCCGTCACCGCAGTCAGATTCCGGGAAGGGGGAACGCACTATGCGCCCGCGTTGGACGAAGCGAACCATCGTCAAGGCATCATGGATGTCCGTGGTCGCGGCTGCCACGTTGCTTACGGCTTGCGAGCAGGCCGCTGAGCGATCACCGACAGCCGCGCACCCTGCGGTTCGTCCCGGCCTTAGCGGACTGAACCAACACTCCACCGCATGGCTCCCGAGAGCCCTATCACTCCGTGAAAGTCTCTCGGATCCCAGGGTGATCGCAACGGAGAAAGACAAGATCGACCCTCCAGGAAAACCGGTTAACGTGGTTCCTTTCGAGTTCGATCCGTTCCACACGCATCTTGTCCAGTCGAGTTGGCTCGAGGGCACCGGCTGTCCGACTGAAGCCACGGTCAATGACGGAACCACCGCGGGGACGTATACGGATCCCGCGTGCCCCACCGGTGATCCGAGCGATGACCACAACGAAGGACTGCTGCTCGCGAAGACCGGTCCGACCGGGAATTTCGCGGCTGCCGGAGCCGACTTGAAGAACGTGGCCGGGATTACGCTCACCGAGCTCGGATACGACCTCCGGAAGCCGGGCCTTCTCCCCGACGACCCGAGGGGCTCGCACTGCGGCGCCGGCGCACCGCGCTTCGATGTGACGACAACGGACGGGTCCTGGTTCATCGGCTGCAATTCACCGCCCGCTGTCTCGACCGGCGGCGGGGCTACGAACGCCTTTCTGCGGTTGCGCTGGGGTCCGGTACCTTGTGTGTTGGGATACAAGGACAACGTCCTCTCGTGCGTGACCGGTGTGGTCAAATCCATCGCGATCGTGTTTGATGAGGGCAGCGATACCGGTCCCGACCAATTTGGTCTCGCGGTCCTCGACAATATCGACGTCAATGGGACATTGGTGGGGCAGGGACCACGGAACTAGGGCCGACGTAGCACAGAGTTAACGCACCCGTGAGCGCCGAGTTGGACATTCTCCTTCTCGGCGCTCAATTTCGACCGTCATGGCGGACGCTACCGATATCAACAGCGGGGTTCCGAGACCGATACGCGAGCGCAAGACGCCCGTTCGCGCCCGTGCGCGCAAACGCAAGTCCGTGCTCCAGACGAACGACGGCAAGCCGATTCCGATCGTGCATGTCGTCTCCGAGTGCTGGCCCTACGCGCGCTCGGGCGGCCTCGGCGAAGCGGTCGCCAGTCTCGCGACCTATCAGGCCGCAGCCGGATTGCCGACCACGGTCGTCATGCCGCTCTACCAGCAGGTCCGCTCCGTGGTCACCGCGATGGAGCCGATCGGTGCGCCGTTCACCGTCCAGCTCGGCCCGACCAGAGAAACGGGCCGGCTGTGGCGGGCCAAAGGAACACCCCGCGGTAGTACCGACGTGGTGTTCGTGGAGCACGCGGGGTTCTTCGATCGGCCCGCGCTGTACGGCGAAGGCCGGGACTATCCGGACAATCACCGGCGTTTCGCATTCTTCTCGCTGGCTGCCCTGACCGCGCTGCCGCGCATTGCCCCCGCGAACGCGATCCTGCATGCGCACGACTGGCATGCCGCGATGTCGCTCGTGTATCTCCGCTCGCTCCTCGGTCGGCATCCCTATTACCGCCGAGTGCCCGCGGTGCTCAACGTACACAACGCCGGTTATCAGGGACATTTCCCGCCCGCGACCATGCCGGAGATCGGGTTGCCGTGGGAGCTGTTCAATTGGGAGTTCTTGGAGTGGTACGACAAGGTGAACTGGCTCAAGGGCGGCATTATTTCGGCCGACGCGGTCGTGACCGTCAGCGCGACGCACGCGCGCGAGTTGCAGTCGCCGGACGGTGGCTTTGGTTTGGGTGACACGTTTCGCGCGCTGCGCGACCGGCTGTTTGGCATCACGAATGGGATCGACTACGACATTTGGGACCCCACGCGCGACCCGCACATCGCCCAGCGCTTCAGCGCGCAGCACCTCGAGGGCAAGCACGAGTGTAAGACCGCGCTCCAGGCGCGCTTCGGACTCGCCCAACGCCCTAACACGCCGTTGTTCGGGATGGCGGCACGGCTCGTGGCCCAAAAAGGACTCGATCTGCTGGTAGACGGTCGCGCCCTGCTCGCCACCGACGCGCAGTATGTCTTCCTGGGCCAGGGGGAGCGCCGCTACGTCGAGCCGCTCAAGCAGCTCGCCGCGCGGTTTCCCGATCGCATCGCGGTCGAAACGGGATTCACCGATCCGCTCGAGCATGTGGTGGTCGCCGGCGCCGACATGCTCCTGATGCCCTGCCAGTACGAGCCCTGCGGCCTGACGCAGATGCGCGCGCAACGGTTCGGCACACTTCCCGTCGTCCGGCGGACGGGCGGTCTCAACGACACCGTCGACGACGACAGCACCGGCTTCGTCTTCGACCAGTTCAGCGTGCCCGCACTCGCGTCCGCTTTGCAGCGCGCCGTCGCGAGCTATCATGACGAGAGCGGGTGGCGCATGCGCATGCGGCGCGCGATGGCCAAGAACTTCAGCTGGCAGCACTCGGCGCTGAAATACCTGGCGGTGTACCTCAAGGCGCTCGAAGTGGCGGAGCGCACTGGCCGCGGCACGGACTGATGGATTTCGTTCTCGCGCTCCACAGTCATCTGCCCTATGTGCTCAATCATGGCCGCTGGCCGCACGGCAGCGATTGGTTGTGCGAGGCCGCGATCGACACGTATCTCCCGCTACTCGAGACGCTGCGTGACCTCGCGGCCGAAGGCACGCACGCGCCGGTCACCATCGGGTTTACGCCCATCCTCGCGAATCAGCTCGTGTCGCGCACCTTCGCCGACGAGCTGGAGGCGTACTTCCAACAGCGGCTGACCGCGTGCGACGAGGCCGTCACCGCCATGGCCGGGACGAACGACGCGCATCTTCTGCCACTCACCGGCTACTGGCGCGAGCGGCTGCAACGCTTGCGGGCGTTGTTTCACTCGGTGAATGGCGACCTCGTCGCGCCGTTTCGCGCGCTCGAGGAGGCCGGCCACATCGAGATCATCGGCGGCGCGGCGACCCACGGTTTCTCCCCGCTCCTGGGTCGCGATGAAAGCGTCCGGTTCCAGTTTCTCCTGGGATACGCGGAACATGAGCGATTGTTTGGACAGAAGCCGCGCGGGTGCTGGCTGCCCGAATGCGCCTATCGTGCCCGCGGGACGTGGCGGCCGCTGCCCGACGCGCCGTGGTCCGGCGAGCGCCCGGGAACCGAGGAGTTCGTGGCCGATGCGGGGTTCCGCTACTTCTTTGCCGACGCGCACATGGCCGCGGCGGGAATACCGCTGAGCATGTACGAAGAAGATCTGCCGATGGGCGCCGAGCGGTTCGATCTCCACGGGCGCCCGCAGCGCGGCTCGGCGTTCACCGGAGTGATCGAGCACTCAGCCTATCAGGCGTATCGCGTTTCCTCTCGCGGGCGCAAAGGGGTGGTGGCGCTCGTCCGCGATCCGGTGGCATCGGCTCAGGTGTGGAGCCGCCACAGTGGATATCCCGGCGATGGGATCTACCTCGAATTTCACAAGATTCGCTGGCCCGGCGGCCTCAAATTATGGCGCGTCACCGGGAACGGCGTCGATCTCGGCGCCAAGCAACCGTATGATCCGGGAATGGCCCGGGCGCGCGCTGGGGATCATGCGCGCCACTTCGCGCATTTGCTCTACACGATCGCGAGCCGGAACGGAGACGGCGATACCGTCGTGGCGTCGCCGTTCGACACCGAGCTCTTCGGTCACTGGTGGTTCGAAGGGCCGGATTTTCTGGGTGATGTGTACCGGTCGCTGAGCTACAGCAAGGACGTGCGTCCGACCTCGGCGAGCCGTCATCTGCGCGATCACCCTCCAGAGCTGGCGCTGCAGCTCGCGATGGGCTCGTGGGGCGCGAACGGCGATTACAGCATGTGGCTCAACGACGAGACCTTGTGGACGTGGCGCAGGCTGTGGCCGCTGGAGCAGCGCTTCTGGGACGCGGCGCCCGATGCGCTGCGGAGGGAAGCAGCGCGACCGATCCTGGCGCAGGCGGCTCGCGAGCTGCTACTCGCGCAAGCCTCGGATTGGCAGTTCATCATCTCGACGGGGGAAGTGGCCGACTACGCGACGCGACGCTTCAACGGCCATTGCGACGACCTCGAGCAGCTGCTCGCGGCGCTGGCGAATGGCGGGGATGTGGAGGCGGGGAGGAATCGTGCCGAAGCGCTGCGGCGGCGCGATGACATCTTCCCCGACATCCTGCCGGCGCTAGAGCGAACCATCAATCATCATTGATCACCATCAATCATCATTGATCATTGATTATTGATCATTGTCTCTCAGTCATGCCCGCCGATATACAAGCGAATCATCTTCTCCCAATACGGCCAATCATGTGCCCACCCATCCCAGATCCGCAGCGCGTTACCGATTCCCTTGCCCCAGAGGATGCCCGACATCTCGCGATTGTTTTCGCAGGCGGGATCGTGCTCCCCGATCGCGAGGATGATGTCCTGCCGCTGGAATGCGGACAACCGCGACGGATCGTGCTCGTGCCGCATGAAATCGATGGGATTGCACGCGTAGACGTTGGCATCGGAGTAACCGCCGGTCATGCGCTTGATGTCGTACGTGCCGGAGAGGCCGATGATGCGGTTCACGAGATGCGGATTGCGAAGCCCGAAACAGAGGGCGTGGTAGGCGCCAAAGCTTGCGCCCGCCGCGATCAGAAAGGGCGTCGGATTCTGCGCGAGACTGAACGGGACGACTTCGTTGCGCAGGTAGCGATCGTACTGTAGGTGGCGCCAGGCGCGGTGACCGGGATGCACGTGATCCGGCGCGTACCAGCTTTCCTCATGCACATGGTGCAGGCAATACATCTGGATCCAACCGCGGTCGAGGTGTTCGCCGAGCACACCGGCGCGATGCATCCAGCGGTCGGTCCATTCGGTGAGACTGCCCAACGTGGTCGGGAAGACAAAGACCCGCGCTCCAGCATGGCCCAAGACCTGCAGCTCCATATCGCGTCCCAGGGCTGGGCTGCGCCAGCGGTGGCGCTCCTGCCTCATCCCGCCTTGCCGTTGCGCAGCAGGAAGGGGAGCGCCTTGCGAAATCGCCGGCCCCACGCCGACTCGTGATGGCTGCCTTCCCGGTCCTCCACCCAGCGCAGCGCGACACGTGGCTCATAACCCTTTTCTACCAGAATGTCCCGCAGCCGTCGCGCCAGCGCGACGTGGGCCGCGCCTTCCCGCAGCCCGACATCGAGGTACACGCGTCCCGGCACCGGCGGCGCGTGCTCGACGAATGCGAGGATGGCCGCGTTGGCATACCAGAGGGAGGGACTCAGCGCCGCGGTGAAGCCGAAGACTTCGGGATAGCGGAAGAAAGCGTAGAGACTGATCAATCCGCCGAGGGATGATCCGGCGATACCGGTGTGCGCGCGGTCGGGCAGCGTGCGAAATCGCGCATCGATGAGCGGCTTTACGGTATGGATCAGGTACTCGAGATAGCGTTCGCCATGACCGCCGCCCACCTTTGGGTCCACGAACGGTGTGTACTCATCGATGCGCGCCGTGCCCAGGTTCGGAATACCGACAACGATGGTCTCAAATCCGCGCCGGCTGGCCCACGCGAGGGCGGTCTTCAATCCCCAGTCGCCCGCGAAGCTGGTCGCCGCATCGAAGAGGTTCTGGCCGTCCTGCATGTAGATGACCGGGTAGCGCGCATCGCCGCGCCGGTACGATGCCGGCGTGTAGACGAGAAGGTTTCGTCCCGCCGCCGGAACGACCTGCACCGAGCCTTTGTGCCCCCGGGCTCGGGCCGCAGACCTCCAGCGCAGAAGAAAACGTGGGTAGCGTCGCATGCGCCGCATAATGTAAGTATGGCCGCACCGGTTCCATAGAGCGTTGTAGGGGGTTACCGTACGTCCCCATGCCCGTCGTGTTTTTCGCCGCGCCGATCTTGTCAGAAAACGCCTCCCGCATGATCGCCGCAATCGTCGAGCTGCCCGGCGTACGGGTCGCGGTGATCAGCCAGGCGCCCCTCGAAGATCTTCCGGCGCCGCTGCGTTCACGGGTTGCGCACTGGCGTGTGGCCGACGTGCTCGACACCGGCCAGTTGGCGGATGCGGTGAGCCAACTGGAAGCGCGAATCGGTCGCGTCGATCGGTTGTTCGGTGCCTACGAGCAGCTGCAGGTGCCGCTGGCCGAAGTCCGCGAGCAGCGATCGATTCCTGGGATGGGCGTGGAGGCGGCCCGCAATTTTCGCGACAAGGCGCGGATGAAATC
>DASZNX010000202.1:0-9400 GCA_035551075.1 Gemmatimonadales bacterium
CTGCGCAAGAGCTTGCAAAACAGCATGCGGGGAAACGCGAGGTCGTCGGCGAACTTGGTGGCTCCGCTGACCTTCGCGGCTGCATCGACCTTCCGCAGCGCTTTCCCGATTACGCGGCGCGCTGATTTATCGGCCATACAGAGATTCTGTCCGGGGCTCCGCTTTCTCCCCGCGCATTCTGGCGGCTGCCAGCTCGATCGCCTCGTAAATCTTGATATAGCCGGTGCAGCGGCAGAGGTTGCCGGCGAGCGCATCCTTGATTTCCTCGCGTGTCGGCTGCGGGTTGGCCGCGAGCAGGGCTTCGGCGGCCAGCAAGAACGCGGGCGTGCAGTAGCCGCATTGCGCCGCGCCGAGGTCGGCAAACGTCTCCTGGAGTGGATGGAGCCTGCCATGCTCCGCCATTCCTTCCACGGTGCGGATGGAGCGATCGGCGCACGCGAGACCGAGCACGAGGCAGGACAACACCGGTGTCCCATCGAGTAACACCGTGCAGGTTCCGCATTCTCCGAGCTCGCAGCCATGCTTCGTCCCCGTCAGCGCCAAATCTTCACGCAATACCTCGAGCAACGTCTTGTGCGGCGCGAATGCCACTTCCATGGATTCGCCGTTTACGCGGAGAGCGATCTTGACCTTCGCTGCGGAAGTCATGTCACTCGTAATCTTGATAAGAGGCAGAGGCGACGCCAGCTTGGTGGCCATGATCAAATCTCTCTCGCTCGTCGCAGTCCTCTCATTGGTCTCACTGTCTCCGGTCGCGGCGCAGGATTACCGCGCGCAGGCCATTCGTATCCTCGCCACCGTTCCACTGATCGATGGTCACAACGATATCCCCGACGCGATCCGCGAGCGGGGGGGCGTGGATTCGGTGAATTTCGCCATGAGCCAACCCAAGCTCATGACCGACATTCCTCGACTTCGCGCTGGGCACGTCGGCGGCCAGTTTTGGGCGGCATACGTCCCCGTCAGCACCATCCACGGGGGAGAGCATCCGGCGGTGTACGCACTGGAGCAGATCGAGTTGGTCCACCGGTTGTGCGCCAAGTACCCCGCGAGCCTGGCGATGGCGCGCACCGCGGCCGACGTCGAGCGGAACTTCAAGGCCGGCAAGATCTCCTGCCTGATCGGCATCGAAGGCGGCCATGCGATCGAGAACTCCCTCGGCGCATTGCGGGCGTTCGCGCGCCTCGGCGTGCGCTATATGACGCTCACCCACTGGGAGACAATCGACTGGGCCGATGCCGCAACCGACAGTGCCAGGCACAACGGCTTGACCCCATTCGGCGAAGACGTCGTGCGCGAAATGAATCGGCTCGGCATGCTCGTCGATCTCTCCCACGTGTCCGACGCGACGATGATGAGCGCCCTGCGCGTGTCACGCGCGCCGGTGATCTTCTCGCACTCCTCCGCGCGCGCGCTCGACAATCACGTCCGCAACGTGCCCGACTCGATCCTTATCCTGCTGGCGAAGAACGGCGGCGTCGTGATGACGAACTTCGCGCCGGATTATGTCTCCGACTCGTTGCGGATCTACGACGACAGCCTCCAGAAGAAAGCGACGCGGCTCCGCGCGGCGGGACTGGATTCCACGGCCGTTCGAGACTCCATGAATGCCTGGCAGGCCGCGGGACCGAAAGCAACGCTTGCCCAGGTCGCCGATCACGTCGAACACCTGCGGAAGGTCGCCGGCATCGATCATGTCGGGATCGGCTCAGACTTTGACGGCATCTCGAGCGTGCCGGTCGGTCTCGAGGATGTGTCGAAATTCCCGGACCTGATCGCGGAGTTGCTCCGCCGTGGTTGGACCGAGGCGGACGTGAAGAAAGTGGCGGGACTGAATACCCTGCGAGTATTGCGGGACGCCGAGCGGGTGGCGCGCGAGTTGAACCGCTAACGATTGGTGGAGGCGCTGCCGACGCGCCGGCGATAGCGCTCGATCGCCATCTCAAGCGCATCCAGATTGCGGGTCGCCTCGTCGAGCTCGGCCCGCGGCGGCGGTAGCGCCTTCCCATCGAGCCAACGCCGAGCCAGCGACGCTAACCGCGTGACTGGTTCACTCAATTCCCGAGCGTCATAGGAACCCGCGGTACCAACGAGTGCGTGTGCGGGACGGTGAAAATTCTGCAGCGTATCGCGGGTGACGTCCCGCCGCAGCGCATCCAGCGCCGATCGGAGGAGTGCCAGGCGGCCCGGCAGGCTCTCGGCGAACTCGCGCCGTAGCGCCGCTACCGCTTCCTCGAGGCTGGAGTCTTTCGCCATTTGCCGCCGTTTATAAGGTTTGGAATATGCCTCCCAAAGTCTACATCCTGGACGACGATCTCTCATTCGCCAAGCTCCTCGCGGCGAATCTGCGGGGTGCCGGTGCGTTCAAGATCGAAGTCTTTGATCGGGCTGATGATCTCTTCGCCCGCCATGCGGAGGAGCCCTCTGATGCTGTGATCACCGATCTCGTGATGCCTAACCTGGACGGCGTGGCCGTCACGCGCCGGTTACGGGCTGGTGCTCCTCATCTGCCGATCTTCGTGCTCACCGCCCATGCCGAGATCGCGACGGCCATCGAGGCGCTCAAGGCGGGTGCCACCGAGTATCTCACCAAGCCGGTGAATCTCGATGAGCTGACGACCCTCCTCAAACGCGCGCTCAAGGAGCGGCCGCTGATCGAGCGGGCCGAGTCGCTGGAAGAAACCCGCCGGCGGGATTTCTCGACCGGCGCCATCCTGGGTGCCGATCCGAAAATCGAAGCCGTGCGTGAGTTCGTGCGCCGTGTGGCCTCCGCGCCCGGAGCCACGGTGCTGCTCCTCGGCGAGAGCGGCACGGGAAAGAATCTCGTGGCACAAGCGATTCATTACTCGGGTGCGCCCGAGGGGCGGGGAGGGGGAGGGGGAGCACGAAGCGCACGTTTTGTCGAAATCAATTGCGCGGCGCTGCCGCCGCACCTCCTTGAAGCGGAGTTGTTCGGTTATCAGAAGGGCGCGTTCACGGACGCGCGCGAATCGAAGCGCGGTCTGCTCGAGGTGGCCGAGGAGGGAACGATCTTCCTCGACGAAATCGGCGAATTGTCACCGGAATTTCAGGCCAAGCTGCTGAACGTGCTCGAGTCGCGGCGGTTCCGCCGCGTGGGCGGAACCGAAGAGCTGGAAGTCCCGGCTCGCATCGTCACGGCGACGAATCGCAATCTCGAGCAGGCGGTGAAAGCGGGGCGCTTCCGGCAGGACCTGTACTACCGGATTCGGGTTGCGACGATCGTCTTGCCCGCGCTCCGTGAGATGGAGGGCGATATCCCGCTCCTCGCCGAGCATTTTCGCGAATTCTTCAGTCGCGAGTTCAAGAAAGACGTGCGTCGCATCTCACCGGCAGCGCTCGCACGCCTTCGGGCATGGCACTGGCCGGGTAACGTACGGGAGCTCCGCAATGTGATCGAGCGGGCCATGATTTTCGCGGACTCGAGCGAGCTGGGCGTCGCGCATCTCCCGCCGCTCGAGTCGCTCGCAGCGGCTCCCGAGACGGCAGCAGCGGGCGCGACGCTGGTGGACGCCGAAAAGGCCCACATCGAGCGCACACTCGCGGCGTTCAACGGCAACGTGCAGCGAGCCGCTGAGGCGCTCGGGATCTCGCGCAAGAATCTCTGGGAGAAACGGAAGAAATACGGCTTGTTAGAGTAGAAGCGTTCCCACGCTCGTTACCGATCGGTAACAAGCCCATGCCTGCGCATTTTGGCTCACCACAGATAAGTCAAGCTGCATAAATGACTTAGCACAATTTATAGGCACGGCCTATGTTATGCCCCTCATATGTGGGCAGAACCCTACAAGTGGAGTAGCTCGGCACATGACGCTTCGGCAAGCGCTGTTCTCTGGCGCGGTCCTGATCTTCCCCGCTCTCGCGGTGGAGATGGGGAAAGCCGTCGTGTCGCCGCTCGCCGCTCAGACGATCTCATCGGCTGCTAATCAGACGTTCACCCTCGGCGCCCAGAGCACGACTGCGGCGGCGATCACGATCAACGACCCCGGCGGCAAGGTCAAACCCAGCAAAGACATTCACATCTACATCCCGTCCACGCTGGCGATGGATTGGGACAACACGGTCACCACCCTCGTTGTGAGCGGCAGCGCGGCAGGCAAAGTCAGCCTAACGCCCATCTACTCGGCGAACGGTGACAGCGTGATGATCACCGTGACGCAGAACTGGAATAACGGCGACTTTCTCGTCATTTCGAACCTCGCCTTCCGCAACTTCACGGCGCTCAGCGGCCCTGACACACTGCGATTCACCGGCGGAAACGTCGTCGCGGTCAAGGACAATCACAGCAAACAAATCGTCGCGGCGCCGCCCGGAATCTCTTCGGCCGCCAATCAGACGTTCGTCGTCGGCGATCCTGCCACCGCGATGAGCACGATCACGGTATCGGACTCCACGACGCCGACGATCACGGCGGCGAACGACATTCGTATTCGCATCCCCGCCGGCTTCAACATGACGTGGAATACCGCCATCACGACGGCGACGATCGGCGGTAACGCCGCGGCAAAGGTCTCGACGACCGTGACCTACCAGAACGCCGGCCAAGTGCTCGTGCTGAATGTGACCACGAACTGGGCGTCGGGAGACAGCATCACGGTCTCCGGCCTGCAGTTCAACAATTTCACGGCAGCGTCCGCCGCTAACAGTCTGCAGCTCGTTACCTCCGGCGCCGCGGGTGGTCCGACGGCGGCAACCGACGACAAGACCAAGACCGTCATCGCGAAGGTCTACGGCGTTTCCGTGAGCCCGCACAGCGCGAGCGCGAGCCGGCTGCCGAGCAACGGGACGAACTACACCATCGCGTTCACCGTCAGCAACACCGGAAACGGCTTCACCAGCTATGACCTGCTGACGGCTAAGCGGCCGGCCACAGTGCTGACGACGATATCGATCACGGGCACTGGTGTGACGCAGGGCGGCAATCCCGACAGCGCGCGGATGGCGAACGTTCAGAACGGCACGCCTGTCGTCGCGACGGTGACGTACTCGGTCGGCAACGTCGCGGCGGGATTGATCGATACGCTCGTCTTCAAGGCGCGCGCCGTCGGCAGCGCCGCGACCGCGGACACCGGCAAGCTCGCGGTCACGGTCGTGCGGCCGAGTATCGGCGTCGTGAAGAGCGTCAATCCCAACGGCACGCTGTCACCCGGCACCAATCTCACGTACACGATCACGCTCACGAACTCCGGTACCGATAACGCGGTGAATGTCGTGCACGTCGACTCGTTGCCCTCGCAAGTCGGCTTCCAGGTGGGCTCGGTCAGCACGACGCTGCCGGGCGGCGTGACCGGCACAGTCGCGTACTCGAACAACGGCGGGTCTTCGTGGGCCTATGTGCCCGCGAGCGCGGGCTGCAGCGCACCCGCGGGTTTCGACTACTGCGTGACCGACATTCGGCTCTCGCTGAACAATCCCCTCAGCAACGTCGGGCCGAACAACCAGGCGCAGCTCGTGTTCGTCGCGCGGGTGAAATGACCGGTTACGGATCCGGTACCGGGTTGGTAACCATGCGCGGGAGCCTCAGTAGCTAAGTGACCAAGTGACAAAGAGTTCACGTGATGAGGCAAACGGTACAGGGAGTGCGTTTACCGCGGTTCGAAAGGGGAACAGACATGACGGTGATGAAGAACTCGATGCTCCTGGCGGTGCTGCTCGTGACGGGTGCCGGCGCGCTCAGCGCTCAGGCTCCTGCTCAGCGCGCGCTCGTGGTGACGGCCGAGAACCTGATGGCGAAGGGTCGCGGTCAGAAGTCGGACGCTGTCGTCCCCGGCGACGTGCTGCGCTATCGCCTGCACTTCACGAACACGAATTCCGGCGATGTGCGCGGTGTGGTGTTCACGAATCCCGTGCCCACCGGCTTGCGCTACATCGACGGCTCGGCCGGCGCCGATCGCGATGACGTGTTGGTCGAATACTCGGCTGACGGCGGGAAGACGTACTCGACCCGCCCAATGGTGTCGGAAGTCGTTGGGGGCAAGCGGGTGCAGAAGCCCGCGTCGCCCGAGCAGTACACCCACGTGCGTTGGACGGTGCGTGGCTCGATTGCGGCGGGTGCAAGCGTGACGGCGGAGTTTCGCGCACAGCTGCCGGCCGCGCAGCATCCGGATTCGTCGTCTCACAAAGCGCCATAACGGCGTGCGGAAGTGAACACAAGGAGAAACACCATGTTGCAGCGATTCATCACCAGGATGGGGATCTCGCTCGGCGTCGCCGTGCTGCTGGCGGTGACGGCGGCGGTCCCCGTGAATGCCCAGACCCCTGAGGGAACGGTCATTCACAACGTCGCGACGGTGAGTTTCACCGACGCGAACAGTAACGCGTACGCCACGGTATCCGCCTCGGTCGACGTCACCGTCGGCTTCGTGGCGGGCATCGACGTCATCGCCGCAGCGGCGACCGTCGGCCCGGCGTCGCCTAGCAACAACGACACGCTGTTCTTCTCCGTGAAGAACATCGGTAACGGCAACGACAGCGTGACGATTGCGCAGAACATCTCGGTGGGCGGCATAATCACGGTGACGGGGTATCGCTTCGGCGCTACCACGTATGCCTCGTTGGCGGCGCTCAATGCGGCGCTGGCGGGATCCGCGATCGCGCAGAACGCCACCATCCAGATCAAAGTCGTCTACAACGTCACGGCGGGGACCGGTGGCTTGTCCACCGTGTTCACCATGACCGCGACGTCGCGACGGAACAACACGGTCTCGGACAGTGACGTCACCACCGTCACGCCGAACCTCACGGCCGCGGTCGCCGTGACCCCCGACGGCGGGCAGAACCTGAAGCAGCTGCCCAGCAACGGGACGAACTACACCTTCAACTTTACCGTGACGAACAACGCGACGGGTCCGGACGGCTTCGACTTGCTGGCTTCACATCCGGGCGCGGCGATCACGATCGTCTCGGTGAACGGCACGGCGGGTGACAGCGCGCGCATCACGGGTGTTGCGAGCGGCGCGTCGCAGGTCATCGCCGTCGTGTACTCGATCGCCAACGTGGCCGCCGGGACCGTCGATACCCTGGTCCTGAAGGCGCGTTCGCTGGCGACGCCCGCGACGAGCGACAACGGCTTCGCCGATCTGTCAGTGGTACGGCCGTCGCTGACGATCGTCAAAGTCGCGTTCCGCGACGATAAGACGACGCCGATCGGCGCCGGGACCGTCGTGCCCGGTGAGTTCATTCAGTACAAGATCACCGTCACCAACGCCGGCTCGGCCGCGGCGAGCACGGTGCAGGTGACCGACGCATTGCCCGGGCAGTTGACGTTCTCGTCGACGACGCCCGATGCGGCGGGTTGGACGCTCTCCAACGTCGGCAACAACGTGACCGGCGACTTGTCCGGCAGTCTGGCCGTCGGTGCGAGCCGCTTCTTCTGGGTTCGTGCGAGCGTGAACTGAGAATCGAACTGGTGCTTCTCCTTGGGAGCCCCGCCAAAGGACCGGCGGGGCTTCGACTTTCCAGTTACCGGCGTCGTTTCCGCTCGGTAACTAGCCGGCAGGTTGTGGAAAGACACCTCGGATGGGCCTGCTAAGAGCTTGAGAAGTAATGGTTTACAGCATGGCACAGCAGCTCGTTGCGGCACGGCCCGTGCCTTCTCAAGGCCGTGCGGAGGGGCGATGGCACAACTCACTGGACTGAAGACAACGCAAGTACGCGCGAGCGGGATGCTGGTGATCCTGTGCTCGGCGCTTGTCGTCTTCGCCGGTGACCTCACTGCCCAGACTCCTCCGGGAACCGTGATTCGCAACCTCGCCACCGTGAATTATCAAGCGGCCACCGGCATCAGCTTCACTCCCGTTTCCGACTCCGCGTTCGTCACTGTCGGCTCGCCGCTCGGTATTGCCGTCACGCTCACCAAGTCGGTCGACCGCGCGAGCGGCACCTTGGGCGACGTCGTCACCTACACCATCGCATACCAGGGACTCGGCGGCGCCACCGCGACGAACGTCGTCGTGAACGACGTGCTGCCCGCCGGCGCGGTGTATGTCGCCGGAAGCATCACGTTGAACGGCGCGCCGCTCACAGACGCAACTGGAGACGACGCCGGCTCATTCAACGCGGCGGCTCGTCGAGTCAGTGTGAACCTGCCGAACGTGACGGGCAGCAGCTCCGGCACGATCACGTTCCGCGCGCGGCTCGACGGCACCGCTTCGCCGTCGAACGTCGCCAAGGTTGCGTACACGACGCCGGGTGGTCCCGACTCAGCGACCTCGAACGCGGCGCAGACGACACTGCTCTTCTCGAGCATCTCGGTCGCCAAACTGCTCGATGCCCCTCTCGCGCCGGCAATTGCGCGCGTGGGCGATGCGGTTCAGTACCGCATCCGCTACGACAACCCCGCGAGTAGTGTGATCGCGCGTAATGTGATCGTGACCGACACCCTGCCGGCCTTCCTGCAGTATGTGAGCTCCGTTCCCGCGGCCACCGTGTCGGGCTCGGTGCTCACGTGGATGGTCGGCGATGTGGTGGCCGGCACGACCGCGGACATCACGATCCAGACGCGCGTCGCGGCGACGTTGCCCGATTCGATGACCGTGATCAACCGGGCCGACCTGGCGTTGGACAACGGTCCTTCCGTCACGAGCTCGGCGCCGCCCGTGTTACTGCTTCTTGCCGGTACCGGTCAGCTGACTCTCGGTAAGACAGCCGACGTCCTCGAGGCGGGATTAGGTGAGACCGTCCCCTACACGCTGACCGTGCAGAACGTGGGCACTACCGCGCTGAGCGGCTTTCAGATTTCCGATCGCCTGCCCGATGGCGCCCGCTTCGCGCAAGGCAGCGCGTTGGGCGCCGATTCCGTGGTGGCGAACGGCCGAGATCTCACGTTCTACGTGGCGGGGCCGGTCGCCGCTGGAGCCACATTCCGCGTGCGCTATCAAGTGGCAATCGTCTCCGCCGGCAGCGACGTGTTGCAGAACACCGCCGTCGCAACGGCCGAGGCGGGGTCCGTGCAGTCGGCGCCGGCCACCGCATGGGTGCGCATCCGCCACAATTGGCCGCTCGAAACGCGGGCCGTGATTGGGAAAGTGTTCGTCGACGCAAACGGCAATGGCCAGCAGGATTCCGGCGAGCAGGGCGTTCAGGGCGTCGAAGTGTGGACGGATGACGGCGAGATCGCGACGACGGATGCCGACGGACGGTTCTCGTTCCAGAATCTGCGTCCGGGCCGTCACGTTTATCGCATCGATCCGGCGACGCTGCCCGCGGGGTTCCGTGCGCCCGACCCCGCGCAGGCGCGTGACGGGAGTGGCTGGACCACTCCGCGGGTGAACTTCGCGCTCGCGGGCGAATGCGCGCGCGGCGCGCAGTGCGCAATGAGCGGGGAAGGGCATGCTCAGCAGCCGGCCGCCGCCCCGACCGCCCCGACCGCCCTGACCGCGGC
>DASZNX010000203.1:0-11477 GCA_035551075.1 Gemmatimonadales bacterium
GGTCGAGGCGCGGCTCGCGGCCGCCACGGAACGGGCGAGCCGCGCGCACGCCGACGCCGCCGCTTCGCGCGAGCAAGCCGCGGCACGCCGCGACGAAATCGCGCGGATCGAAAGCGATAGCACGGCACTGACGACGCAACGCGCCCAGTGGGAAGACACGCTGCAGGAACGCCGGCTGGCGGTGGTGGAGCTCGAGGCAGCCGCGCGCGACGCCGAAACGAATGTCGCCATGACCGAAACGGACCTCGGGCAGGCGGAGGGCGCGCTCGATCAGGCGCGTAAGGCACTCGCCGCTCTCGGCGACGAGGAGCATCGACTCGAGCTCCAGCGCACGGAAGTCGAAGGGCGCAAGCGCGGCCTGGTGGAACGCGTAGAGACCGAGTGGCGCAAACCGCTCGACAAGCTCCTCGCCGAGGCGCCGGAGGTGCCGGGCGATCTGGAATGGCTGCGGCAGGAGAATGAGCGCCTCCGTGGCGCCATCGACGCCGTTGGTCCCGTCAACGCGCTGGCCGTCGAGGAGCACGCGGAGGAAAACAGGCGGCTCGACTTCCTCCAGACCCAGCGTGACGATCTGGTGACCGCGCGCAGCTCGCTGCAGCAGGCAGCGCGCGAAATCGATCAGACCGCCAAGACGCTGTTCCTCGATTCGTTCGGCAAAGTCCGCGAGCATTTCCGCTCGGTGTTCCAGACCCTGTTCGGCGGGGGGGAGTGCGACGTGCGCCTCGCCAACGAGGACGAGCCGCTGGAAAGCGAGATCGAGATTCATGCGGCGCCGCGCGGCAAGCGCACGCAGCGGATTCATCTGTTGTCATCGGGCGAGCGCACGCTCGTCGCGGTGTCGCTGCTGTTCGCGATCTTCCTGGCCAAACCAAGCCCGTTCTGCCTGCTCGATGAGGTCGACGCGCCGCTCGATGACGCCAACGTCGGCCGCTACGTGCGGCTCTTGTCGGAATTCAAGGACCAGACGCAGTTCATCGTCATCACCCACAACCCCCGCACGATGCAGGCGGCCGACGCCGTCTACGGCGTCACCATGCAGGAGCCGGGCGTGTCCACCATCGTGGGCGTCCGCCTCGGCCAGATGGAACCCGCGTAGGGTCCGACAATGCGGCGGTTGTTCTGGCTCGCCTTCCTGCCCGCCGGCCTGGCGGCGCAGCGGCCGGCGGTCTCTCCGGTGCTGCCGCGGGTCTGGCAGCGCGCGCAAGACACGACGCTGTCCGTGTGGCTGTTCGTTCGTCCTCAAGTCTCACTGACGACGGTCAGCGAGCGTGCAACGGCACTCGGCGCGCGCCTGCGCGTGCAAAGCCGCTGGCTCCACGCCATCAGTGTCGATGCACCGACGAGCGACCTCCGCGTGCTCGCGCAAGATCGCAACCTCCGGCGCATTCAGCCGCTCGGACGATTCCGTCTCCGCGCGCCGAGCGGCCCTCGCTCCGGCTTCGAACGGGCGCCCGCGATCGTTCGCGCGACCGCGGCCCCCGGAGATACGTGCGGTGTTTCGCCGGGTGACGACCCGGTATTGGGTCCGTCTGAAATGCCATATCGGCAACTCCATCTCAGGCCGCTGACCGATCAGGGTGTGAACGGCACCGGGGTTCGCATCGCGATCCTCGATGCCGGATTCAACACGCTGAACCCGGCGTTCAACGGCATTACCGTCACCGCGCAATACGATTTCGTCTACCACGACAGCGTGGTGCGCAATCAATCGAGCGACGACACCCTCTGGGACGCGGCGTTCCATGGCACGGCAGTCTGGTCGCTGTTTGCCGGCGATGTCCCCGGCCGGCTCCATGGCATCGCGCGCGGCGCGACGTACCTCCTCGCCAAGACCGAGGACGTGCGCAGCGAGACGCGTGTTGAGGAAGACAACTACGTGGCGGCGCTCGAGTGGGCCGACTCCATCGGCGTCGATATCGTGTCGTCGAGCCTCGCGTATCTCGTGTTCGACAATGGATTCAGCTACACGCCATCGCAGCTGAACGGCGACGTCGCGGTCACCACGGTCGCCGCCGATCAAGCCGCGCAGCGCGGTATTCTCGTCGTGACGGCGGCCGGGAATGAAGGCCCCGGCTCGCGCTCGATCTGGACGCCTGCAGACGGAGATTCGGTGCTCGCCATCGGCGCCGAAGATTCGCTCGGCAACATCGCCGCTTTTTCGTCCCGCGGCCCGACCGCGGACGGCCGGATCAAACCCGACTTCACCGCCCCGGGTGTCCGGGTGTGTGTCGTGACGGACATCGGGAAGGTGAATCGGTTGGATGGAACGTCGTTCGCGACACCGCTGATCGCCGCCAGTGCCGCGCTCATCAAGCAGCTGCACCCAACGCTCTCGCCGATGGGATTACGCGCGGCATTTCGCGCTGTCGGCAGCAATCGCGCCAGTCCGGACACGATTCGCGGATGGGGACGGCCCGACGTCAGCGCGGTCGGCATATTCGCAGCCGGTGTCACACCCATAGCGCCCCTGCCCTCGAGCGGAACGCTGACCACCATTACGCCCACCTTCTCGTGGACAGTCGGGAGCGTGCCACCATCCGCGCAGCCGGTGAGCTATCGATTGCGGATCGCGCGCGACAGCCTGCTGGCGACGCCGCTGGTAGACACCGTCTTGTCCGCCGAGACGTTCGATCTGCGACTACCGCTGAAGCCCGGTTCCCTCTACTGGCAGGTCGACGCGACCGCGGCAACGGGAGAAAAGGCGACGACGGGGGTCGTCGGGCCGATCCCAATTCCTCCCTGGGCGACCTTGCTCACCTTCAGCAATCCGGCCGGCCTAGTCACCAACGTGGCGACGCCGACGTTCACCTGGCGATCACCCGCCGTGGCGTCCCCGCCCGGCCCGTTCACCTATGATCTCGCCGTGCAACGGGTCTCGACCGGCCTCTACGAGTTCGGAGTCGCCGGATTGCGCGATACCGCCTTTACCCTGTCGCAGCCGCTCGAGCTGAATACCACCTATCGGTGGCATCTCGTGATCCACGCGGGGAGCGACACCACGCTGGTTCTGAGTCAGGGAACGTTCCTCGTGGCCGATGGTGGTCTGCCGACCGCAACGCTGCTGTATCAGAACTTTCCGAACCCCTTCCCGGCCGCCGGTCGCGATTCGACCTGCATCTGGTTCGATGTCGCCACGGCGGGCACCGTCGAGCTCGATATCGTGGATTTGCGCGGCAACCCCGTGCGCCGCTTCGTGCCAGGACCGGATTTTCCGGCGATCCTGGACGCGGGACGCTATGGCCGCGGCACGGCCGGAGGGTCGGGGCTGTGTGACGCACGCCTGATGTGGGATGGTCGAGCGGATGACGGGCGCCTGTTGCCTGCCGGCGTTTATCTCGCCAAGCTCAAGGCTCCAGGCTTGTTGATTTTCAAGCGGATCGTCTTTCGCGGAAAGTGAGCATGGAACTCGTCACCGTCGGTACCGGCACTGTTGCACCCTCCGCCCGCCGCATCTGTCCGTGTCATTGGGTCGAGCGCGGGGATCTTCGCCTGCTGCTCGACTGCGGCGCCGGATCGCTCCACCGCCTGGCGGAGTTCGGGCTCCCGTGGCATCAGGTGAGCCACGTGATCGTGTCGCACTTCCACCCGGACCATTGGGGCGAGCTGCCGATGCTGGTGTACGCGCTCAAGTACACCACCGAGCCTCCTCGCAAGGAACCGTTCGTCATTCTGGGACCTCCCGGTGTGGTGCAGCTGCTGCGTACGCTTGCCGAAGGCTATGGCGACTGGCTGCTCGACCCCGGTTTTCCGATCGGAATCCTCGACGTCCGCGATGGCGAGCCGTTTCCGCTCAACGCTGACGTGAACCTCGAGACATTCCCGGTGCCGCATACCACCGAGAGCGTGGCGCTGTCACTCGAAGCGCCCGAAGGGCGTCTCGTGTACACGGGCGATACCGGACCGAGCTCCGAACTGGCGCGCTGGGCTGCCGGCTGTGATCTGCTGCTGGCGGAATGTTCGCTGCCGGAATCGCGAGCCGTGGACATACACCTCACGCCCGAGAAGGCAGGGGAGTTGGCGAAAGAGGCAGAGGCCAAGCAGTTAGTCTTGACGCACTTCTATCCTCCTGTAGAGACTTCGGACCCGGCAAAGTTGGCGCGCTCGCGCTTTCGCGGGCCAGTCACCGCGGCGAAGGACGGTGACCGGTTCACCATTGGTGATGGGAGACGCTCGTAGTGCTGATCGTGATGCGGCATGGGGCCACACCCGAGGAGGTCGAGAAGGTCATCTCCGTCATTCAGGAGATGGGCTATCAGGCGCAGCCCATGCCAGGCGCGCAGCGCACCGCGGTCGGCCTCGTCGGCAACGACGGCCGCGTCGATGCCTCCCGACTCGAGGGCCTGCCCGGGGTCCACGAAGTCATCCACGTATCGCAGCCCTACAAGCAGGTCAGCCGCGAGTGGAAGAACGAAGCGACGATCGTCCGCCTGCCTGGCGGGGGCGGCGGGGTTGCCTTCGGCGGCAACGAGGTTGTGGCGATCGCCGGCCCCTGCTCGGTCGAGAACGAACGGCAGATCGTCGAGGCAGCGCGCCAGGTCAAGGAAGCAGGCGCCGTCGTGCTCCGCGGCGGCGCGTGGAAGCCGCGCAGCTCACCGTACTCCTTCCAGGGACTTGGCAAACCCGGTCTGCGGTTGCTCGCGAAGGCACGGGAAGAGACTGGACTCTTGATCTGCACCGAGGCGATGGACGAAACGGGATTGGGCTGGGTTGCCGAAATGGCCGACATCGTGCAGATCGGCGCCCGCAACATGCAGAATTTCTCGTTGCTCAAGGTCGCCGGCCGCTGCGGCAAGCCCGTGCTGCTCAAGCGCGGCATCAGCGCCACGGTCCAGGAGCTCTTGCTGTCGGCGGAATACCTGCTGGCCGAGGGGAATCATGATGTGATTCTCTGCGAGCGGGGCGTCCGGAGCTTCGATACCGCGACGCGGAATCTCTTCGATCTCACCGCGATCCCGGTGGTGCACAAACTATCTCACCTTCCCATCATCGCTGATCCCTCGCACGGGACGGGCTTACGCGACAAGGTGATCCCCATGGCGCGCGCGGCCGTCGCCGCCGGCGCCGATGGGATTATGGTCGAAGTACACCCGAATCCCGAAGCGGCGCTCTCGGACGGCGCTCAGTCCTTATTCCCCGATCAATTCATGCAGTTGATGCGCGAGGTGAGGATCATCGCGGAGGCCATTGGAAGAAGGGTGGCTGAGCCGGTTGCTGTGAGCGCATGAGATACATGTCGGCACGTCTGCACGTCGGCACGATCGCGATGCTCGGGATTGGGGCTTTCGTGCCAACGTACCAACAACCTGCCCTGAGCAAAGCGAAGAGTGCCGCCGTGGATCCACTGGCAATTCTCGATCGCGCCTCGGCTTCCTACGATACCGTGAAGACTCTCCAGGCCGACTTCACGCAAATCGTCGACAATCCGATGATCGGCGACCCCGATACCACGCGCGGCAAGTTGTATCAAAAGCGGTCGAACTACTTCGAGATGCGGTTCACCGAGCCGAAAAACGACCGCATCGTGGCGGATGGAAAACACCTCTGGCTCTATACGCCAAGCACGACACCGAATCAGGTAATTCGCACGGCCATCCCGTCGACCGGCACCAGCGGCCCGAATCTCATCGGTCAGTTCGTCGAGCATCCACGCGAACGCTACGACGCGCGCTACCTGCGCAGCGACTCTCTGTCCGATGGTATCGCCGATGTGATCGCGCTGACGCCGCGCGCGAACGATCTTCCCTATTCCGCGGCGACGGTGTGGATTGCGAAACAGGACGGATTGGTGCGGCGGATCGAGATCGTCGAGACGGGAGGTCAGCGCCGGACGATTGTGCTCCGCAATCTGGCCGTGAACCGCGACATTCCCGCCCGCGAGTTCAGGTTTTCTCCGCCGGGCGGAACACAGGTGGTAGATCAGTAGCTAACGCGTCCGCGATCTTTTCCGCGGTCTTTTTGTCCATCCCCTGCTTCTGCGCCAGCTCGAGTGCCGCGCGTCCCAGCGCGCGATAGAGCTTCGCATCGTCGAGCGTCAGCGATTCGAGGTGCCGGACGATGGTCGCCGTGTCGCCGCGCACCACCGGACCCGTGAGTGCCTCACGCGGCTCATAGCGCGTGAGGTTCTCGAACGTTCCTTCCACCAGCGGCCGCAGCGCCGCCCAGGCATCTGCGTCAGACAGGCCGGCATGCCGGAGCAAGCGTTGCGCGACGGCTTCGACCACGACCAGATAGTTCGAGGCAAACACCGCCCCGGCGTGGTAGATCGCTTTCGACTTGGTGGCGATGCGGAACGGTCGCATTCCGAGATCGCGCGCCAGCTGCTCACCCGCCTCCACCGCGCGCGGCATCCCCTCGACCGCGGCCCACGCGCCCTTGAGTCGCTGCGGCGTCTGCTCAGGCTCGACGATGGTTTGGAGCGGATGCAGCGACCCGAGCGCCGCCCGGCTGCCGACGAGCGCTCCCAGCGCTTCCTGACCCTGTACACCGGACAGATGGAGCACGACGTGGCGCTCGTTGATCGCGCGCGCTCGCGCCAACGACTCCGCCAGAGGCTGAATCGCATCATCGCGAACGGCCAGGATGACGATGGGGGTGTCGGCGATCCAGGGAGGCGGTTTATTGCCGTCGCCAACCGTGACGGTCAGCGGCGGAGGGACAAATTTACGTTTTCGTCCGTGGAGACAGACTGCATAGCCTGCGTGGGCAAGAGCGAGCGCCAGTCCAACGCCCGCGCGACCGGGCCCAATGAGCCCGATCGCGCGGGGAGACTGTTCGGTCACCGATTGCGGACCGTTGGCGAAGAAGGCTGCGTGTTGGCCAGCGTGAGCAGATCCTGCGGCGACTTCGCGCGGTCGGCCAGCGCCAGCGCGCGCTTCACCTGTTGATCGTCCCCCATACGGCGCCGGAATTCGGCGGGACGGCCGAAGACGTACCGCGCGGCCTCGTAGCCAAGCTCCTCCGAAATCAGCGGACGCGCGCCCGCCACGATTGAATCCGGCAGCTCGGCGCCTTTGGCCCGGACGCGACGGACGATCTCGTCGACCATCGCTTCGGTCACCGTAAAGTTGGCGTTCGGCAGGCGATTGCCCTGCTTCAGCTCGAGCGCATAGGATGCGAGCGCATCGCGATAGAGCGGAGTCTTATCGCCGAGCGCACGGATGAAGTTGCGCTCCGCGGTCGTGAACGTGTCGGCGACCACATAGATGTCCGGTCGAATTCCACCACCGCCGTACACCGTGCGGCCGGCGTCGGTGTGGAACACCGCCGTGGAATCGGGCTTCAGGTCCTGACCGCGCTGCGCGGCCAGCACCTGCGCTTCTTGCTCGGCCTCGGTGTGAGTGACGCGCTGAATCGTGCGGCCGCTGGGCGTAAACCAGCGCGCCGTCGTCAGTTTCAGTCCGGTTTCCGGCGTCAGCCGCCAGAACGATTGTACGAGACCCTTGCCGAAGGTCGGCGTGCCGATGAGGACCGCGCGATCGTGATCCTGCAGCGCGCCGGAGATGATTTCCGCGGCGCTCGCGGTTCCACCGTTCACGATGACCACGATCGGCAGGCGCGGCCACTGTTGCGGCTTCGAGTCGCTGAACTCGTGCGTCGATCCTGGAGCGCGACCCCGCGTCTCGACGATCGGTTTACCGGGATCGAGGAAGAGATCCGATACCGCGACGCCCTGGTCGAGCAATCCACCCGGATTGTTGCGGAGATCGAAGATCATCGATTTCATGCCCTGCTTGAGCAGCGTATCGACGGCTTCCTGAACTTCACGCGTGGAATTCTCGCTCACCGGATTCAGTGAGACATAGCCCACGTGATCGTTGAGCATCATCGCGATCTGAACCGAGCGGATATGGATCGTGGCGCGCGTCAGCTTGAACTTCATCGGATCGTCCACGCCGAGGCGCCGGATCGTCAGCTCGGCGACCGAGCCGGCCGGGCCACGCAATTCCTTCACCGCCTGATCCTGCTTCCAGCCTTCGGTCGATCGGCCGTCCAGCTGGACAATGCGGTCCCCCGTTTGAACGCCGGCGCGCTCGGCCGGCGTATCGGGGAGCGGCGCGACGACGGTGATCCATCCATCGCGCACGTCGATCTGAATGCCCAGACCCGAGTAGTTGCCGGTCGTCGCCTCCGAAAGCTGCCGGAAGTCTTCCGGCTTCAAGAAGACCGAGTAGGGATCGTTGAGCTGGTCGAGCATCCCGTCGATCGCCATCTGGTAGAGCTGCTTTTCGTCGAGTGAGTCGACGTAATAGTCGGCGACGTGCGCGAGCACATCGTCGAAGAGCCGCGCCTGTTGATAGACCGACCCGGCCGGTTCCGACTCGCGTTGCAGGAACCAGCCACCGCTCACCAGCGCGGCGACAGTGACCGCGGCGACCACATACCCTTTGTGACGAATCATTTACGCGCCTCTCAATGATGGAGCCGTTGCCGCCGCGATCTCACGCCAGGCGGCTTCCTGGACGGCCTTCTTTGTCTGACTGGCATCAATATGGACAATCCCGGGTCCGAATGCGCTGCGGTATGCCTCACGGACCCGTGTATGAAACGTGTCATCTTCACGCTCGATGCGGTCTTTGACCTTGCCGGCCAGCCGCTGTCGCTCCCGCCCCAGCGTCACCGGCACGTCCAACACGAGCGTCAGGTCGGGCGTCAACCCGCCCGTTGCGACTCGTAAGGCCGCTTCGACGTCCGCCCGAGGCAGCCCTCGGCCCGCGACCTGATACGCGATCGTCGACAAACCGAACCGGTCGGCGATGACGATCTGCCCATCCGCCAGGGCCGGTCGAATGACCCGCTCCACAAGATCGGCACGCGCGGCCAAAAAGAGAAATAACTCCGCGGCATAGGCACGATCGTGGCGCGATTTCAAAGCCAACTTGCGCGCCGCTTCCGCAATCGGCGTCCCACCGGGCTCGCGGACCGTGAGCACGTCCCGCCCTTCGGCCCGCAAGGCTCCCCCGAGCCAGCGCACGAGCGTGGACTTGCCGGAGCCTTCCGGCCCTTCGACGACGACGAACGTCATCCGAGGGTGATGATCGGGCTCGCGGCGCCCTTCTTGATGCCCTCGTAAATGCGGGCATTAATTCTGGCCATCAGCTTCTCGAAATTCGCTTGCGCGGCGACCATCTGCTGATACACCGGATTTCCCTGCACGCCTTGAAGCGCAGTGTCATACTTTTCGACCTGCTCTTTCGTCGGCTCCTTGCCCTGCTGAGCGACCCGCTCGATCTCCTGCGCCAATCGCTCGGCTTCAGCGAGCACTTTTTGGACCGTCGGATCGTCACGCAGTGCCTCGGTTGCGCGACGCAACGCCTTGTACTCGTCGGTCTGGCCAAGCACGCGTCCCAGGTCTTCCGCTTTTTCTTCGAGCACTATCCCTCCACGAGTGAACGAGCGTCGGGGCCATGCCCCGGCGTACAAAGCGCGTACCGCGGGCAGCCGAACAGATCAGCGTGAATTGCAACGGTCCATCCGTATTCTCGCCCCAGGGTGCGAACGGCATCCGCTCGCCGTTCGTCGATCTCGAGCGCCAGGAATCCGTCCGGTTCGAGCAATCCCCGCTGCGCGGCGCCCGCGAACAGCGCGCGCGTGGCGTCCAGGCCATCGGCACCGCTGACGAGTGCTTCGCGTGGCTCGAACTCGCGGACCGAGCGATCCAGCAAGTCATACTCGGCAAGCGTCACGTAAGGAGGATTCGAGACAATTGCGCGAAACCGCTCTCCCGTGTTCATCAATGGCTCGAGTAGATTGCCCTGGCGAACCTCGACGGGAGTCGCCGGCGCGATGCGCGCGACGTTCTCGCGCGCGAGCTCGATGGCGGCGTGCGACTGCTCCACGGCGATGACTTTCTCGAATCGTCCTTCGACTGCCAGCGCCAACGCGATACACCCCGAGCCTGTGCCGACGTCGGCCACAAGCCCTCGTGTCCTGTCTCCCCTATCGCGTTTCTTGCTCTCTCGCAGCGTGAGCTCGACCAGTCCCTCGGTTTCGGGCCGGGGGATCAAGGCGCGTGGGTCGATCTTCAAATCGAGCGTGCGAAATCCAACATGGCCGGCCACGTACGCGAACGGCACACCGCGCTTGCGCTGCTCCACCGCCTCCCAAAACCGTCGCGTGACATCCGGCGCGGCATCGGCGTCCCGTCGCAGCCAGACCTCGGCGGGTTTGAGTCCTGCCACCGACGCCCAGAGGGCGGTAGCCTCACCATCGGGCAGCGAACCGGAGGCCCGAGCCAACTCATCGGTGATGCGGCGCAGGACGCGGACTTCAGACACCCGCTTGTTCCTTCTCTTGCGCTTCCTTCAATGCGGCGATCAGCTCGTCGAGCCGTCCGTCCATCACCTCATCGATGTTGTGCGTCGTGAAGTGAATGCGATGATCGGTCACCCGGTTCTGCGGAAAGTTGTAGGTGCGCACTTTCTGCGAGCGGTCCCCGGTGCCGACCTGTGCGCGGCGTTCGCGCGCACGCGCGGCCTCCTGCTCGGCGACCATCCTGTCGAGCAGCCGGGAGCGCAGGATTTCGAGCGCCTTGATCTTGTTTTGCAGCTGGGACTTTTGATCCTGACACTTCACTTCGAGGCCGGTGGGGAGATGCGTGACGCGTACCGCGCTGTCGGTCGTGTTGACGCTCTGGCCACCGGGTCCGCCGGAGCGAAAGACATCGATGCGCAGATCCTTGTCCTCGATCTTGACGTCGACCTCTTCAGCTTCCGGCAGCACCGCAACCGTCGCCGCGGAGGTGTGAATGCGGCCTTGCTGCTCGGTCACAGGCACACGCTGGACCCGGTGCACACCGGACTCGTAGCGCAGCGTGCCGTACGCTTTCGGGCCGCGCGCCGCGAACACCGCTTCCTTGAGTCCGCCGAGTGTGCCTTCGGACAGGGAGAGAATCTCCACCTTCCAGCCGCGCCGCTCGCTGAAGCGCGTGTACATGCGGAAGAGATCGGCGGCAAACAACGCGGCCTCGTCGCCGCCGGTGCCGGCGCGAATCTCGACGATCGCGTCGCGATCGTCGAACGGGTCCGACGGAGTCAGCAGCTCGGCGAGCTCGGCCTCTAGCCGTTCAATCTCGGGACGCAGCCGCTCGACATCGCTCCGAGCCAGTTGGGACAGTTCGGGGTCCTTGTCGGCGAGCACTTCGCGGGCTTGGGCGAGCTCAGCCTCGAGACGCTCCATGCGTTGATGCGTCTGACGGATCGCATCGAGCTGGGCATGCTCGCGACCGAGCTGCTTGAGTTTGGCTGGATTCCGCGCGGTGTCGGGGTCGGCCAATTGCCGCGCGACCTCCTCCGCCCGCGCGAGCGCCTGGCGGAGTCGGTTTTCCACGGACTTAGCTCCCCCCCGCGCCCCCCGCGCCCCCCGCTCCCGTGCCTGTCTTGGGGCCGTATTTCTGACGGAAGCGCTCCACACGACCCGCGGTATCAACCAGCTTCTGCTTGCCTGTGAAGAAGGGGTGGCAATTCGAGCAGATTTCGACG
>DASZNX010000204.1:0-4358 GCA_035551075.1 Gemmatimonadales bacterium
GAGCAGGACGACAATGATGGCCGCGGCTGCGAGCGGCACGGTCACGCGCAAGAAGCTTCCGGCGCGAGTGACGCGGCCGCCCCAGCGACGCCGTCCTTCCAGCACGTCGATCTCATGGGTGACTGGACCGTCGGCGACCGCTTCGGCGACCGATGCGATCGCGCGACGACACAGCGCGCACCCGGCCACGTGCCGGAGCGCCCGCGCCCGCGTGTCGGCATCGAGCGTCGTTCCGCCTTCCGCGAGTGCCGCGACCATCTCGTCATCCAGGCATTCGTTGGAGGCGATGGGGAATTCTCCCGTATGGAAGTTGCGGCGCAGGCGATCGAGACTCATGGGCGTACCTCGAGCCGCTGCCGCATCGCCGCCAGCGCGCGATAAACGTGATTGTAGACCGCCTTGGCATTCGGCCACCCGACGATTTTTGCCACCGCGTCGGCCGGCATCTCCTCGACGACATACAGCTCCACGGCAGCGCGCTCCTCGGCACTCAACGAACTGAGCGCTTGCTCGAGCTCCTCGCGTCGTTCACTCACCGTGGCGGCTTCGTCGTCGATATCACCGGCCGGGGGCGCCACCCCGCCGAGCTCGCGCAGGATATGTCCGCGCCGCCCGTTGCCTACCGCGCGATACGTCGCACTGACCTCGAGCAGGAACCGGCCGAAGGAGAGATCCGCGCAATCCGCGCGCATCAGCTCGTACGTCTCGACATGACTTTTCTTATGAAGGAAGACGTGCTCGAAAATCCGCCGCTGCACGGGCGGTAATCCCGCGGCCGCCGTCGAGAGACGCCGGCGCCCGTCCCGATGGCGGAACCAGTCCACCGCGAGATGACGGACGACCGTGACGAGCCAGGTTGAGAAGCGGGCGTGATGAGCCGGCTGCCGCAGATATGCACGAAGACGCCGCAGATCGTCCTCGCGCAACGCCTCGCAGACGCGCGCGAAGACATCCATGACATCGTCGTAGTCCTGCACGTAATGGCGGATCGCTGAGAAGATCAGCTTGCGGTAGCGATCGAGAAACAGATCCCACGCCGCGTCCAACCGCGAGCGTTGCAGCTCGGCTGCCCAGGACTCGTCCATGTCCGCCTCGACGACGCGAGGTCGGATATACGGCCCGACGTTCCTTAGTGCAACCGCTGAAACGTGCAACCTTGGGGAAACGGCCCGGGCTCGCTGCCCTTCCAGGACGCGTGGACGGTCAGGCGATCCTGGCTGATCTCTCCTTCGAGTCTCAGCGCTGCTGCCTGCTTCACCTCGATTTGCAGCAGCACGGCCCTGGCGGAATCCACGCTGCCGGTCACCGGCCCAAACCGGCTCGCCGGAATGCCGACGTCTCCCGCGAACCACAGCGTCACACGTCCCCAGAACCGCACGTCCCGTGCTGAATCGATGGTGATCGACACCGAGAGCCCCGTGTTCAATGAGGGGGGAGCTGCTGCACTCGCGCTCGTGTGGCGCCATTCGCCCAGCATCACCGCAGCGGGGGGAGGGGGAGGGGCACTGCTCGATGCCGTGGGGTTCGCACACGCGGTTACGCACGCGGCCGCGAGTGACAGCGCGGCGCCCGGCAATGAGCGAAAAGTCATGGAGATCGCCTCGCATGGACGACCCATAGGACGGACTACGGATGGCTGATTGCTCTACCGCCGCGACCCGACGCCGGGATGATAGAGTGATTGGATCAGCTGCGCCCGGAAGACGTAGCCGCTATTGCCCTCGATGTGCCAGACCATCCGGCCCGTCGAGTCGTACTCCTCTACCCGGTTTCCATTCCCGAATGCGACGAGCGTGCGGCCGCCCGGGAGGTCCTGCGTGGTGCCTCCGAGCTGCGCGACGATCTCCGGATCCGGCCCGTACGACGCCACCAGCCGCGCGATGTGACTCGCCTCGTCGAACTCGTAGCGCTCTGCCCGGCTCCCTCGCGGGTCGCCGAGATTGTCGAGCAGGACCAGGCGGCCGGGACCACTGAAACGCAGGCCGTGTTGATGGACGAAGCCGTGGGGAGGCGCGTTTTCGAACGTGAACTGGTTGCGCAGCCCGCCCATGCGCCACAGCACCGCGCCCGAGTGCACGTCGATTTTCGTGATTTCGCTCAAGCTCCGAAACGAGACCAGGAGATTGCCGCTCGTGTCGAAATCGAGAGCGTTGCCATGCGTCCAGTTCACGGCGGGTCCGGTGCGGCTCGCCGAATCGAGATCGGTAATGCCGAAATGATCGAACGGACTCCACTGAAACAAGAGCGCGCCGGTGGCACTCACGTGCTGGATCACGGTACCCATCACCTGCGCGCCCGCGACGCCGCCAAGCGCCGAGAGGTCCATCGTGCGCGTGTCGTCGCACATGATCCAGTACGACCCGTCCGCCTGGATCGCGAGATCATGAAAGCGGGGCTGCAGCGCGCCGGCGCAGCCAAACGTCCGTATGACATTCCCGAGCGGATCGAGCTCCACCCAGGGCTCGAGGTCGCCTGGGTCGGGCGTCGGTGGGCGAGCGACGTAGTGCCCGTTCGGCTCCACTTGAAAGTTGAGACCGGGCGCCGTCGCGAACCGGACGTACCAGACGACACGCCCCGTGGTGTCGATCGCGAGCCCGTACTTCCCTGCCCCGAAGACGACATACCCAGGCGTCGGATCGGATCCGCTCGCGACGTAGTGCGGCAGATCACTGGGGAGCGTGTCGGTCGTGAAGGTGAACGGACTAGATGATGCGGCTGCGACTCCATCCGCATATGCAACGACGAGCATTCCGTATCCAGTGACGGGTGCGAGGCCCAAGATCGGCACCACGGCCACCTCGCCGTTCGGGATCACCGCCGGGCTGATCTGGTCGATCAACGCGCCGGTTCCGTAGCGCACCGCGACACTATCGGCCAACCGGACGTGCACCGTCACCATCGCGCTCAGAACGTTGACCGCGGCGCCGGCTACCGACACGCTCTCGATCACCGGCTCCGGCGGCGTCCCGCTCGAGGTGTCGTGCGCGCACGCCGCCCCCCCCATCAACCCGATCGCCGCAATCCCAACCGCGAGGCGCACGATCGACCTCAGGGCTTCCAGGCGGGTTGCCGGGCACTGTCCAGGATGAGTCGCGCGTCCGTTCCGTCACTGCGCACGACCATGATCCGCCAGTAATTCGAGCAGCCGTAGTACGGGTCGCAGGATTCGGCATCGAACGCGATCCAGGCGCCGTCGGGAGACCATGCGGGATTCACCTGATCGTCCGGCCCCGACGCAACCTGCGTGAGCCCGGATCCATCGGCGGCGTTCACCACAAACAGGTCGTGCTGACAGGTGTTGCCAACACAGACGGTGCGGTGAAAAGCGATCTTCGTGCCGTCGGGCGACCAGGCGGGGCCACCGTCACCGCCGCCGGTGGTGATTCGTGTGACGCCGGATCCATCCGCGGCCATGACGTAGATCGAGCCGGTCGGGTCATCACGCGTGCTTTGGAACGCGATCTTGCTGCCGTCGGGCGACCAGGCCGGATACATGTCCGCGCCGGTCGTGAGGTTCGTGACGCCGCTCCCATCAGCATTCATCACATAGATCTCAAAGTTGCCGCTCCGATTGCTGGTGAACGCGATCTTTCCCGTGCTCGACCAAGCCGGGAGATAATCCAAACCGACTTGCCGTGTGAGGCGGGTTACGCCGGAGCCGTTCGCACTCATCACGTAAATCTCCGCGTCGCCGGCGGTGTCGCGCCGAAACGCGAGCTGCGAGCCGTCCGGTGACCAGGTCGGTTTATCCTCGTTCCCCGGATCGGTGGTGAGCTGGGACAGCCCCGTGCCGTTCGTCTTCATCCGATAAATGTCCCCGCCACGCGCGAATGCGAGTGTGGGCGCGGCGGCGCAGTCAATGGTAAACGCGGCCGGAGCCGTGGCGCCGCCGGACACCGTGACCGTAGTCGGATTGAGACTCGTGACGGTGCAGTTCATCGCCGCACCGACCAGCCGGACTGTGTAGTCGTCGGGCACGAGACTGGCAACCGTCGCATTCCCGTTGACTCCAACCGTCGCGCTACGATGGTCGGTCGCGCCGTCTATCAGGACGAAGTAGCCGTCGGGGTCGAGATCGACACCCGTCGTCGTGGTGGCCACCTGGATGCTTCCGGTCTGCACGCATGTCACCGTAAATGTCTCGTCCGTAATGGCAGCCGACTGGACTGTGACTGTACGCGGGTTTTGCCCCGCGAGGCGGCAATTGTCGGCGAGACCATCCAACCGCACGGAGTGCTGCCCAATGGGAATGTTGGCATTCGAGACGACGGCATTGATGCCTACGCCGGTGTTCCAGAGATCGTAGCAGTAGCCGTAGTAGTAGTAGTCGCACTGTTCATCGACGACCACAGTGTAGC
>DASZNX010000205.1:0-2907 GCA_035551075.1 Gemmatimonadales bacterium
CCCTGTATCCCGACGTCGCCCCGATACCGCGGATTACCGCTCCCGTCGATGATCCAGCCGCCCATGAGGAGCAGGTCATATGGGGCGTCAATTCTCGCCGGCCTCCCCATCCCACATGCGCTGAGAACGACAAGTAGCACCGCGCAGAGGGCCCGTCCGCCCGTCCGCCCGTCCGTCCGTCGTATTTTCATTTCCAGGTAGCCCTCAATGAATCCGGCCGAATGACCAGGCCGCGAATGATCACCATGACGATGTTGCGCGTGGCGCTGATGTTACGCGCGGGGTTGCCGTTGACCACCACGAGATCGGCCACCTTCCCCGGCGCGATCAAGCCGAGGGAGTCGGCGCGGAGCAGCTGCGCGCCGCGGCGCGTCGCCGCGGTAATGGCGTCGAGCGGCGTGAGTCCCGCGCCAACGAGGAACGACATTTCTTCGTGGAGCGAATAGCCGGGAATGAGGAGCTGGTTCGCCGCGTCGGATCCCGCCGCAATCGCGCCGCCCGCGCGTTTGAACTCCCGCACGAACTGATCCTGGCGCGGTCGCGAGCGCCGGAATGCGTCGAAGTCGCCGGCCTGCCACCCCGTCCGGCGCAGCAAGCTCGGGACACCGCGCACGCTTTCGGCGTCACTGGGCACATCTTCCATGCCCGGCCGGGTCAGCAGAATGGGATTGTCTAATCGCGCGAGCATGTCGTGGACGACGAGCGTCGGGACCAGGACGACCTTGGTTTGCGCGAGCGCGCGCGCCGTGCGCGCGATACCGGCCGAGTCGAGTGACGCCCATCCTTTTTCCTCCCCGGTCCACCCGGCGAGGAAATTGTCGTGCACGCTCGCGTACATCGGATTGCCGCTCGCCGCCTGCACGACACCTGCCATGTGCTCGATCGAGACGACGCCGGCACGCCCGGCGGTCAGCGCGTCGGTCTTGCCGAGATGCGCCGCCACGGGTAGCCGGAGTTTCTCTGCCTCATCGATCAGCGGCCGCAGCAGAGCCGGCGTGATTTTCGTGTAGACCTTGATGTAATCGACGCCTGCGACCGCGCGCAGGTCCACCGCGTGACGGGCCTCATCGGGGGTTATGACGCCGGTCGCGTTCGGGTAGGTGGGCGGGACGCCGTCGATCATCGCCCCCGCCACGAACAGGCGCGGCCCGAGGATCGAGCCGAGGTTCAGCGCGTTCTTGAGGGCGATGATGGAGTCCATCTGCCCGTGCAGATCGCGCACGGTCGTCACACCCCAGGCGAGATAGCGACCCACCGCCCAGCGCTCGACGTGCGCGTGCGAGTCGATCAGGCCGGGGATGACGCTCTTCCCAACGAGATTGATCTCCACGGCGCCGCGGGGAATGGAGATCTCATTGACCCGCGCCACGGCGTCGATGTGACCGTTGCGAATGATGATCACCGCATCCGGCTTTGGATCGCCGCCCGTGCCGTCGATCAGCGTCGCGCCCTCGAGCGCGATGACGTGATCGCGGGCGAGCCCGAGCTTGTCCCGGATTTTGGTGCAGCCTGCGATTGCGATGAGCAGTACGAGAATGACGGCCGGACGGCCTGATGGCCGGACGGTCGGTAATCCGGTTCGTGCTCGGCCGTCAGGCCGTCGGGCCGTCGGGCCGTCGCTCACTTGGGATCGGCTGAGGTGTGGTCGTGCAGTATCTGCCAACGATCACCGCGTTTCTGGAGTACAAGCGTGAACGGCCCGCTCGCGACGACCGAATCGCGCCGCGACAGCTTGAAGCGCGCGGTGGCGTAGGCGAAATCGGGCGTCAGCACGCGCACGTGCAGCTCGTCAAAGGAGAGTGAGTCGCGCGATTTCCCAGGCGCGAAGTAGTTCGCCTGATAACGGTCGTAGAGAGGTTGCCACCCGTACTGCACATGGCCGCCCGCCATATAGCTCGTGAGCGAATCCTTCACGTAATCGCTCATGAAGCCCGCCAGATCGCCGCGATTCCAGTCGGATGCGGAGCGCTGCAACATCGCCGCGATTTCTCTTTGGGGGTCGCCGAGATTCTCACGAGGAGCGGAACACGACAGGAGCAGCGAAGCGAGAACCACATACCACGCACCACGCACGTTCTTCTCCTTAACGTGATCCGCGGGAGCATCTCATCGAGACGCTCCCGCGGATGATCCAGTGATGGAAATTACCGCCGCCGTTTCTTCTTCGTTGCTTTCTTTTTCTTCGCCGTCTTCTTCCGTGCCTTCGGCTTCGCCTTCTTGGCCGCTTTCTTTTTCTTCGCCTTCGGCTTGGAAGATGGGCGCGACTCTTCCATCGGGCTGGAGGATGGGGTGGGCGCTGGCGCAGGCGCCGACGGGAACATCGGTTCCATGAACCCCGGTCCGGGCCAACTGCTCTCCGTGACGTCCATCTGCTCAAGCATCGGATCTCTCCTATGCTGAATAAGGTGCGCGGGGGCCGCGTGGTGGCCTATAGCTTACCGCGTGATTTAGACCTCGCAAGTGACACGCGCTACTGCCCTTTAGGTCCCTCCAAATCGGGCTCGCGGTGACAAGTTGGCTTGACAACGCCATTTAGCTTTACACACATTCGCGACCGATGATCACGCGTGGTTTTTTCGTCGCGTTCGCCCCCCTGGCCCCCCTGGCCCCCCTCGCCTCCCTCGCCCTGTGCGTCCCGCACGCGGTGCGCGCGCAAACCGTCGCGGAAGTGCAAGTCGCCCCACCTTCCGTCACGATTCGCGTCGGAGAGCGAAGCGGTCTGCTCGCGACTGCCTTCGACCGGATCGGCAACGTCATTCCGACGGTCCGGATTATCTGGTCGTCGAACAACATCAACATCGCCAAAGTCGACAACAACGGCACGATCACCGGGGTCGCCAGCGGCGTCGCCATTATCGAGGCGCGCGCCGGGTCGCGGCGGGGCCAGGCGGCCGTCCAGGTGGTGGG
>DASZNX010000206.1:0-7422 GCA_035551075.1 Gemmatimonadales bacterium
TAGGGCTCGCGCTCCGGGCCATTCTGCCTGGACCGCTGTGGAGCGTCGCGAAGCCCGCTGGGCCGGCGCCGCTCGCTGAGCGGCTCTTCGTGCTCACGGGAAACGGCATGGATTCGCTGCTCGAGCGCGACCGCCGGTTCAAGCGCGCGCCGAAACGCCGTGCTGCCTACGAGGCTGTTGAGGCGCTCGGCGGATCGGCGCCGATGTCTCACCTGTTGCGCCAGCTCAAGCTGTCCAGTTCGGTACTCGATGGACTCGTCGAGCAAGGACTGGCGCGGATCGAGCGCGTGCCCGAGACGCGCGATCCCTTCGCGAATCTCGCGTCACCTCCACCGCCCTCCCTAACAGACGATCAGCGCCGCGTCGTGGAGGGGATTCTTGCTGGCGAAGAGCCGGCACTGATTCACGGGGTGACAGGATCGGGCAAGACGCTCGTGTACCTCGATGTGCTGCGCTCCATCGTGGCATCAGGCAAAGGCGCCATCCTGCTCGTCCCCGAGATCGCGCTCACCCCGCAGACTGTGGCCCGCGTGCGCGGCGTGTTTGGCGATCAGGTCGCGGTGCTCCACTCCGGGCTGTCGGACGGTGAGCGCGTCGATGCCTGGCGCGCACTGCGCCGCGGCGAGCGGCTCGTGGCCGTCGGACCACGGTCGGCCGTGTTTGCGCCGGTGCAGCGACTCGGCGCCATCGTCGTCGACGAGGAGCACGAGCCGAGCTATAAGCAGGGATCGGCGCCGCGCTATCACGCGCGAGATGTCGCCGCGATCCGCGCGCAGCTCGAGGGCGGGGAGGGGGGGAAGGGGGGGGACGCGAGGCTCATCCTGGGAAGCGCAACCCCATCGCTCGAGACGCTCGATCTCGTCGCGCGCGGTCGCGTGCGGCTGTTCGAGCTGCCCGATCGTGTCGGCGCGCGGCCACTGCCTGCCGTCGAGATCATAGATCTCCGCAGCGCGCCCCGTGCGGCGCCCGTGGAAACGGGGGTAGGCGGAGTGGGTGTCGTTCCGTGGAGCGAAGCCCTGGATGGCGCCGTCAGCGGAGCGCTCGAGCGCCGCGAGCAGGTGATCCTGCTGCTCAATCGGCGCGGCTTCTCGACCTTCGTGCAGTGCCCGAATTGCGGAAACGTGCCGGGATGCCCCAACTGCGCGATTGCGCTGACCGTCCATCAGACGCCGCCCACGCTGCGCTGTCACTACTGCGGCCACGAGGAGCCGATCCCGGAACAGTGTGTCGTTTGCGGCTCACCGACTCAGCGGCTCCGTGGGTTGGGAACGCAGCAGCTCGAGCATTTTGTCGGCAACCGTTTCCCGAGCGCGCGGATTGCGCGCATGGATCTCGACACGACGACGAGCAAGTGGGCGCACCACCACATTCTCGAGCGCGTGGGGTCGGGCAAGGTGGACATTCTGCTCGGCACGCAGATGATCGCGAAGGGACTGGACTTTCCCAATGTGACGGTCGTCGGCGTCGTCGATGCGGACACGGGGCTGCACTTTCCCGACTTCCGAGCGGGCGAACGCACCTTTCAGCTTGTCGCACAGGTGGCGGGACGGGCGGGACGGGGACCGCGCGGGGGCCGCGTGTTCGTGCAGACGCGGGCGCCGGATCATCACGCGATCCGCGCCGCAGCCGCCCACTCCGTCGCGCAGTTCGCCGCGGCGGAGCTTCCGCTGCGATCAGCTCCGAATCCTCCCTATCCTCCGCGCTGCGGCCTGGCGCGCTTCATCGTGGCGACGGAGGACCACGCGCGCACGGCCGACCTGGCGGAGCAGGTGGCCCGGTGGCTCAAGCGCGCGTCGGCGGAGCGCCTCGACGGCATGCTCACCGTGCTCGGGCCCGCGCCGTGCCCGCTGATGCGGATCAAGGGGCAATGGCGCTGGCACGTGCTCACCAAGTCGAGCGAGCCGCGTGTGCTCGGACGGGTCGTGCGCGCGTGGCGGGCGAAGGCGCACCGCGCGGTGACGGTCGACCGCGACCCGGTCTCACTCTTGTGAAACGACTTTCTCTTCGGGTATTTTCACCGGCCTGTGAGTAGTCGTCCGCGGTTTCAGTACCGACCACCGAACTTTTCCGCGCCGCCATTATCGAGCGCGCCCGACGCGCGATTCGCACCCGCACCGGCTGACGGCGTTCTTCCCGACGGATTTTTCTCGACCACGAACCTGCCGACATACGTGAAGCTGCGTGCGCCCGCCGGTTGGCGGCGGCCCCGCCTGCCGCGCATGGATTGCGTCATCGTGCAGACCGATCTCGATGATCTCGTGGTCACCGAGCCGCGGCGCGTGCGCCGCGGTGACAAGGTCGCCGTCGGTGCGGCCGAAGACGGCAGCGAAGGGATCTTCGTGCACGTCGAAGGGTTTCTCGGCGGCACGCACAGTCCGAATGAATTCCGCTTCATGGCAGCCGAGGTGTCGCGCGAGCGGCCGGTGGACTACAGCGTGCTCGCGCAGCTGCTCGGCGAGGAGAAGGAACGCGGCGGAAAGATTCTCTGGGTGATCGGCCCGGCCCTCGTGCACGCGCGCGCGCGCGAAGACATGATCTGGTTCATCGAAAACGGCTTTGTCACCACGCTCTTCGGGGGCAATGCCGTTGCCGTGCACGATCTCGAGGCCGCGATTTTCGGGACGACGCTGGGGATGACCAGCTCCGGAGAGAGTGTAGAGGGCGGACACGGCTCGCACATGCGTGCAATCAATCAGATTCGGCGCGCGGGCTCGATCGAGAAGGCCGTCGCGCAAGGCGTGGCGACGAGCGGGATCATGCACGCCCTCGTCACGCATCACATTCCGTACGTACTCGCCGGATCGATTCGCGACGACGGCCCGCTGCCCGACGTCATTGCCGATACGCTCGCGGCGCAGGATGCGATGCGCGCGCACACGGCAACCGCGACGTTTGCCGTCTTCGTGGCGACCGCGCTGCATGCGATCGCGGTCGGCAACATGCTCCCCGCCTTCGTAGACCCGGGAGGGGGCGCCGCGGCGGAGATCCGTCCGCTCACGACGATCTGCGTGGATCAGACCGAATTCGTGGTGACCAAATTGCGCGACCGCGGCACGCACCAAGCCTACGGCGTCGTCACCAACGCGCAGGATTTCATGCACGTGCTGCGCTTTTACGTGGAGAGGTGGCAACAATCACCGACGCCGGCACTTTCTCGCCGCTAGCGCCCCCCCCGCCGGGGCAGGGGCAAGGATGGGCGAAACTCGCCGCGGCCGTCGAGGCGCAGGTGCCTCCGGCCGAGATCGCGACGATTTACGTGTTTCGCCCCATCAAACGCGACGGCAAAGAGTGGGGCACGGCGGTGGTGACGCGGAAGGCCGACGATGGACGGTTGCGCGTCTACACGGCGAAATACATGCTCGTGGTGCGTGGGAAAGAGCGCGGCCAGGGGAAATTCGAAGTCGTCGAAGTCGCACTGAGCCCTGCCGAAGTGCTGGCGCAGGTGATGCAGGCAACGGTTGACCGCGGCGGGGATACCGAGCCGCCGGTCGAGTTGGCACCCACGGCGTGGTACGAAGGGAGGTAGGGCCGGTTGATCGAGTCACGAATGTTTATTCCGACCAAGGCCTTTTTGACGAAGGGCGTTGGCCGGCATAAGGAAAAACTCACGAGCTTCGAGATGGCGCTGCGCGACGCGCATCTCGCGAATTTCAATCTCGTGCGCGTCAGCTCGATCTTCCCGCCCCACTGCGAGCTCGTGGACCGTGAGGAAGGAATGAGCATGCTGAAACCGGGACAGGTGGTTTTCGCCGTCATCGCGGAGTCGTCGACCAACGAGCCCAGCCGGCTCGTAGCCGCTTCGATCGGCGTGGCGATGCCGGCGGATCCTTCGCATCACGGCTACATCTCCGAACACCACAGCTACGGCCAGAACGAGACTGTCTCGGGCGAATACGCGGAGGATCTCGCGGCCTCGATGCTGGCGACGGTGCTTGGCGTGCCCTTCGAGGCGGACAAGGCGTGGGACGAGCGGCGCGAGCAGTGGCTCCTCTCCGGCGAGATCGTGCGCACGATGAACGTGACGTCTACCGCCGAGTGCGGCGCCGATGCGCGTTGGACTACCGTGGTGTCTGCCGTCGCTTTTTGCGGTTAGGTGACCGGCCCGGACCTGTCCTTCGCGGTCGCATTCGCGGCCGGCCTCCTGAGTTTTTTGTCGCCCTGTGTCTTGCCGCTCATTCCGAGCTACGTTGGCTTTCTCACCGGCATGACGGTCGAAGAGGTGCAGGTTCGCCGCGGAACGGCGGCACTGCACGGTCTCTGGTTCGTCGCCGGCTTCACACTTGTTTTTGTGCTGCTCGGCGCCGCCGCCTCTGCCGTCGGCACGTTGCTGCGCGACTACCAGCACTGGCTCGGCCGCGCCGGCGGCGTCCTGCTGATTGTGTTCGGGCTGTATCTGCTCGGCGTGCTCCAGCCCCGGTTTTTGCTGCGCGAACGGCGGATTCAGCTCGCGCATAAACCGCTCGGGTATTTCGGGTCGGGGATCGTCGGCTTCACGTTTGGCGCCGCCTGGACACCCTGCATCGGCCCCATCCTCGGCGGCATCCTCACCCTTGCCGCGACGCAGGCGGGTCTTGGGCGCGGCATTGCACTGCTCGGCGTCTACGCGGCCGGACTCGCGGTGCCGTTTCTGGTCACCGCCGTGGCCCTGGACCGCTTTCTGGTCTGGTTTCAGGGCTTTCGACCATACATAGTGTGGGTGGATCGGATCGCGGGGGGAATGCTGATCCTGCTCGGCATTCTGCTCGTCACCGACAACTTCACGCTGCTTGCGGGTTACCTGCAGGGCCTCACGCCGGATGCGCTCCGGCGGCGGCTCTAGAACCAGGACGTTGCAGGCGGGTACCCATTGCAAACGTCGTTACCGAGAGGACACCATGAACCGAATTGTCTCCCTGGCAGCCATCGCTCTGCTTGCGGCAGCAGCGTGTAAGAAGGGTGAACAGGCCAGCCAGTCCAGTGATTCGACGGCGCGCAATCTGACGCTCGCGCCGGCGGAATCAACGCAGCCGATGCGCGATGTGCCGGAGCGCCGGACGAATCCACCGGCGCCGCCGCAGTCGTCCACGCGGCCGCGCACCACGACTCACAACGCTCCCCCCCCGCCGGCTCCTCCGGCGCGACCCGCGATGATGAGCCTCGGCGTCGGCACGAAGATCGATGTGGCCGCGAACGACACGCTCTCCTCGCGGACTTCCAAGACGGGCGACACGTTCACGGCGCACGTCGTCGAAGATGTCAAGAATGCGCAGGGCCAGGTCGTGATTCCGGCCGGCGCCGCGGTGAGTGGGAAGATTACTGCAGTCAAACCGGCGCCCAATCCCAAGACGCCGGGCACCTTGACGGTTGCCATTACGAGCATCACTGTACACGGCAATTCGTACCCGATCGATGCGGCAGTCGATTCGATCGAGACGGTCCACAAAGGCCGTGGCGTTACGGGGAGTGACGCGGCGAAGGTCGGAGCAGGTGCGGCCGCCGGCGCCATTCTCGGCCGAGTGATCGGCGGCAACAGCAAAGGAACGATCATCGGCGGCGTGGTTGGCGGCATTGCCGGCGCCGGGTACGCGACGCAAACCAAGGACTCGGATATCGTGCTGCCCAAGGGCGCGCACATCATCATCCGGCTCACGAAGGAGCTTTCAGTATCGGCAGACTGACGCAGTGATCCGGACCAAGCTGTCCGTGATGATGTTCCTCCAGTTCTTTATCTGGGGGGCATGGTACACGACGATAGCCGTGTACATGACGAATCACGGGATGGAGCGACTGACCTATTGGCCCTATACGGTGAATCCGATAGCGGCCATCGTCGCTCCATTTTTCTTGGGGCTGGTCGCCGACCGCTACTTTGCGACCGAGAAGGTCCTGGGCACGCTGCACGTGCTCGGCGGGATCGTGCTGTTTCTCGTCCCGCGCTTCACGGCCGCGCCGGTGGCCTTCATCCTGCTGCTGCTCGTCTACAACCTCTGCTACATGCCGACGCTCGGTCTCGCCAACAGTCTCGCGTTCCATCACATCCAGTCGCAGGAGCAGCAGTTCCCGTTGATCCGTGTCTTCGGGACCATCGGCTGGATCGTGGCGGGATTGTTCATCAGCTTCCTGCTCGGTCCGCTGATCGGCGGCGTGGCGGAACAAACCGCCTGGCCGGTCTACACATCGGCGACCGCGAGCGTGCTGCTTGGGGTCTACAGCTTCACGCTGCCCCATACGCCACCGCCCGGGCGGGGGCAGCCGGTCTCGCTGCGCAGCATCGCCGGGCTGGACGCGTTCGCGCAGATCGGCGACCGGCCGTTCTACATCTTCATTATCGCGTCGTTGCTGCTCTGCATCCCGCTCGCCGTCTACTACAACTTCACGCAGCTCTATCTCGGCGCCGCCGGGGTCACGCGCATCGCGGCCACGCAGACGGTCGGTCAGATGTCGGAGACCATTTTCATGCTGCTGATGCCGCTCATGTTCCTGCGGCTCGGCGTGAAGAAAATGCTGATGCTCGGCATGGGAGCGTGGGTGCTGCGCTACGCGCTATTCGCGCTTGCGGCGCCGAGCGCGGTGTTCTGGATGATTCTGCTGGGCATCGCTCTGCACGGTCCCTGTTATGACTTCTTCTTTGTGACGGGCCAGATCTACGTCGACAAGAAATCGACACCGGCCGTGCGGGGCCAGGCCCAGGGGTTCCTGGTGCTCGTCACCTACGGCGTCGGCATGTTGATCGGCGCGCAGATCGCGGGGCGCGTGTACAACAGCTTCCTGGGCGGGGCGACGGCGTTGACACTTCCGCTGTGGCGGAGCTTCTGGATCCTGCCGGCCGCGTTCGCAGCTGCGGTGTTGATTTTCTTTGCGCTGTTCTTTAGGCCGCAGACGATGCCCGAGCGAGCACCGGCACCCAGTATCTGATACTGCGACGCTAGGTAACAGTTACCGACCCACAGCCTCCGCTCTCGCCATCCAAAACCCTGGTATCAACGGCAGTACAAAAGTCAATCCACGCAGCAAAACAGTCGCCGCGATCGCGGCCTCGAGCGGAACGTGAAATGCGCGGAGCAATGCGATCGCCGTGCCGTCGAACGTTCCGAGACCAGCCGGGAGCAACGAGATCATCGCGACAACCGAAGCCATCGTGAACGCGGCGAAGACGCCGGCCAGCGAGGCGGTTGTGCCCAGCGACTGCAGCACCGTCCACAACGTGAGCGCGTCGAGCGCGATCAGCACGAGCTGCAGCGCCGTCGCCTCGATGTAAAAAATCGGGTCGCGCAGGACATGCGGCGGTTGGTCGCCCACGCTCGCGAGGAATTTCTCCACCGGTTTGATCTTGCGAATCCAGCGCGGCACTTTGTCGCGATTGCCGCGCGTGACCCACAGCAAAGCCCAGAGGAATAGAGCCAGGATCGCGGCAAAGATGGTAACGAGCACCATGATGAAATG
>DASZNX010000207.1:0-6803 GCA_035551075.1 Gemmatimonadales bacterium
GCGTGAGTAATCGGCCCAGCGCCGGACGGATGCCGAGGGTGGGGAAATACGATCCCGACACCAGCGTGCCGTCGCCGGTGACGGGCTGATTCTCATACGCGACGCTGGCGCTGAACGGGACGTGCGCCGCGATGTCGGTGAAAACAGTCTGCTGCCGCTGGAGATCCCGGAACATCGGGTAGCTGAACACGACGTCGCAGTCGCCCGCCTGCCCGCACGACCCGAACCCGGGCTTGGGCCCGGGTGCGGAGAGGTTGACGAGGCGGTCCGGCTCGTCGACGGGAAGCGGCCGGAGCAGGATCTGATCGAAGAGCGAGAAGATCGCGGCGTTGGCACCGATGCCGAGGGCCAGCGATATGACCGCGGCAGCCATAAGGCCTGGACTGCGGGCGAAGGAACGGAGCGCGGAGCGCAGATCCTGGAACATGGTTCTACGATCTCCGTACAGCGCGCGCGAGCGCATCGCGCAACGCCCCGGCGTCCTTCCAGCGACGCCGCGGCTCCCGCGCCAGGCAGCGGTCGATCACGCGTCCCAGCGTAGGTGACACATGGGGCGCCCAACTGCACAGCGAGGGCACATCGAGCGCCACGCGCTGAGCCAGCAGAGCCAGCCCGCCGCCTCGGAACGGAAGTCTTCCCGCGAGTGCGTAGAATCCAACTAAACCGAGCGAATAGATGTCGCTCCGATGATCCGCGTCAGAGTCCCCCGCCGCCTGCTCCGGAGCCATGAACTCCGGCGTGCCAAATCGCCGCACGACCTCCGCGCGAGACTGGTCGGATGTGAGGAGCGTGGCGATGCCGAAGTCGGTAAGAAAGGGCCGCCCGTCTTCCGTGCGGATCAGAATGTTCGAGGGCTTGATGTCGCGATGGATTACGCCGTGCCGGTGGAGGTGGGCCAGCGCGTCAGCTAGCGGAACGAGAACACGTCCGACTAGCCCCGAGTCGAGGCGCCTTCCGGCGCCCAGCCGCGACTCGAGCGCCTCGCCACGCACGTATTGCATGACGAGGGCCACGGCCTCTCGATCGCACCGGAACTCGAAGCACTGCACGATATGCGGATGCGGAAAGCGCTCGGCGATCAGCGCTTCCCGGCGAAACCGCTCCCGATTCTCGAGCGATGTGGCGAGCACTGGATCGAGGAATTTGAGCGCCACCTCGCGACGTCCGCTGCGATCCCACGCGAGCCATACCTGGCCCATCCCGCCTCGGCCGAGCGGTCGGATGACTTCGTATTGCCCGCCCAGCACACGCGCCACCCGCTCAGCAAGTAGCCGTTCCTCATCGGTGCGCTCGAACGTCTTCCTGATCGCGTCGGTCATTGTTGCGATCGCATTGTGATCGCCGGGTCGATCCGCGACGCGCGCAGGGCCGGGATCCAACAGGCGACGAGCGCGATGACCGCCATCATCACAGTTACGCCGAGCAACGTCGCCGGGTCGTACGGCTCGACGCCGAACAGCAAGCCGCGAATGATGCGCGCCGCAATCCCCGCCGTGACCAAACCCAACACGAGGCCGAACGCGACCAGGACGAACCCTTCGCTCAGAACCATTCGCTGCACCCGGCTGCTGTCGGCACCGAGGCTCATGCGGATGCCGATCTCGTTGGTGCGCGAGCTCACCGAAAACCCTAAGACCCCGGCGATCCCCACGGCCGCGATGATCACGGCCAGCAGCCCGAACGACGACACCAGCGCGGCATTGAGCCGCCACGGCGCGATACTCCGGTCCTTGTATTGCGCCATCGTCATCACGTCCTCGATCAGCGCTGTCGGCGCAACGCGCCGCGCGATGCGAGTCGCCGCCGCCGCTAACCCCGCGACGTTGGTGTCGGCGCGGATCACCAATCCCGCCCCCATCCCGTTCACCAACGGCCCGCCCAACACGATGGGCAGGAAGACCACCGGCACGCGCTCGGTGTTGAGCCCGCCGTCCTGCGTATTGCCCACAACGCCGACGACTGTGCGCCACTCACCCCACCGGTAGCCCACCGAGTCGCCTTGCCATTCCAACGACGCGATGCGCTTGCCGATCGGGTCGTCATGCGGGAACAATCGATCGGCGAGCGTCTCGTTGATGATCATGACCCGGTTGGATGCGGCTCCATCGGTCATCGCGAACGGACGTCCACGCAACACCGGAATTCCCGCCGCGTCGAAGAATTCAGGGCTGGCGGTGCGCACTTCCGCGCGCGGCATCGCTTCGCCGACGGCGAGTGGCCTGCCTTCCGCCCGGACGTCCACCGTCACCTCGGAGCGTCGCAGCGGCAGGGGCGACCCGATCCCTACTTCGACAACGCCCGGAAGCGCAGCCAGCTCGTTCCGCATATCGACGTACTGCTGGGTGGCTGCGGCCGCTGCCCCACCACCCGATCGCAGCTCGGCCCGCGTGAGGGGGATCGTCACGCGCATCGCCAGCACTTCTTCCGTTCTGAGCCCTGTGTCCACCTTCGACAGCCGGATCATGGTCCGCGTCAGCAGCCCGGCGCCGCCGAGCAGGACACAGGAGGCGGCAATCTGTGCGACGACGAGTCCACGCTGCAGACGCTGTTTCTTCGGGGACCCGATCACGTGCACGGCACCGACGGCGATCCTCGTGGCGAAAGCGCCGTGCTTCGGCAGCGAACCCAGGAGCGACAGCAGGAGCGCGACAATGATCGACAGCGCGAGCGTGAAGCCGAGAACTACGGCGTCGAGATGGATCTCGCTCGCGCGGGGGGAATACCGCTCAGCGAGCGAAACGAGAAGACGCAGTGCTCCAACCGCGACCATGAGGCCGAGCGCGGCGCCCATCAGCGCCAGTATCAAATTCTCGGTCAAAAGCAGCTGCCGCAGCCGCCCCACGCCGGCGCCCAAAGCCGCGCGGACTACCAGTTCGTGCTCCCGACGCACGCCGCGCATGAGCGTCAGGTTCGTCACGTTGGCGACGGCGATGAGCAGCACGAACGCGGCCGCGCCCATGAGCAGCCACAGCGTCAGCCGCGCGCGTTCACCGAGTGCCGCTTTGAACGGCACAACCGCGACACGATAGTGCGAGCTGGGATCGTATGCGTCCGGGAAGTCGCGTTGAAAGCGGGCATAGACCGCACTCACCTGGGCCCTTACCTGCTCCAGCGTGGCGCCGGGCGCGAGCCGGGCTACCACTTCGGTCATGCGATGGGTGCGGAACTGCAACATGGTCGCACTCAGGTGATGTTCGCTGTTCACCATGTTCAGATACGCCTGCACCGGTTCCGGAAAGAACGGCGCGGGCTGGAGGACGCCGATCACGGTGACGGATTTCTTGCCCAGGGTGATCGTCTTACCAACGATGGCGGAATCGCCGCCGAAGCGATTGAGCCAGTACTCGTAGCTGAGCACAGCGACTGGAGGAACCCCGGGGCCGTCGTCGCCCGGCCCCGTCACCCGGCCCAGGATTGGCGCGAGCCCCATGACGTCGAAGTAGTTGCCGGTGACCAAGCCGACTTTGAGGCGTTCGGCACCGTCGACCATCTGGTGGATCGTGCTCCACGTCGAGTACTCCGCAATGCTGGCCAGGGAGGGGACGCTACTGCGGAAATCACGAACTTCCGGCACGGAGAAGGTGAGGTTCGCCTGTCCGGGTCCGTCCGCCGAGTGCCGGAGATAGACCAGCCGATCCCCATCGCGGTGGGGCAGCGGCTTGAGCAGCACGCCACGGACCACACTGAAGATCGCGGTATTCGCCCCGATGCCGAGCGCGAGGGTGACCACGACCGCGACGGTGAAACCGGGACTGTGTCGCAGTGCGCGTAGGGCGTAGCGGATATCTGAGAACATGGACCAGCGGCCTAGGGCCTGAGGCCTGGGGACTGCGGTTGACGTTCGCTGGGCCTTGGGCCCGAGGCCCCAGGCCCCAAGTCATCGACAACTCGCCCATCGAACAAATGGATGGAACGGTCCGCATGGCGAGCGTAGCGCGGATCGTGCGTCACCATACACACCGTCGCGCCGCCACGGTGCAAGGAACGGAGCAGTTCCATGACTGCTTCGCCGTTCGTCGAGTCGAGATTTCCCGTCGGCTCGTCCGCGAGCAGGATGGCGGGATCGCCCACGACCGCGCGGGCCACCGCGACGCGCTGCTGCTGTCCGCCCGACAGCTGCACGGGATAGTGCTTGGCGCGGTGCGACATCCCGACCTTTTCGAGCGCCTGCTGCACTCGCCTCGCGCGCTCCGCCCCCGACATGGCGCGATACGTGAGCGGCAGCTCGACGTTTTCCGCGACGGTCAGATCGCCGATCAGATTGAACGCTTGAAAGACGAAGCCAATCCGCCGGTTTCGGATCCGGGCTCGCTCGGCGGGCGAGAGGTTCGCCACCGGCTTATCCTCGAGGAGATAGCTGCCATCGCTCGGCGTATCGAGCAGACCGAGGATCGAGAGCAGCGTCGTCTTGCCGCATCCGGACGGGCCGTTGATCGCGATGTACTCGCCCTCACGGATCACGAGGTGCACGTCCGACAACGCGTGGGTTTCCACTTCGTCGGTGTAGAAGATCTTTCGGATTCCCTGGAGCTGAATTAGTGGCGTTCCGTTCTCGGCCATTCGGTTCTCTCCTTGAGAGGAGTCGGGAGTCAGGAGTTTTCAAACCCTGGCTCCTGGCTCCCGACGCCTATTTCAGCTTCACTCGCTCCACATTGTCATAGCGCGACATGTCCGACAGAATCACCGAATCGCCCGCCGCAAGGCCCTGGACGATCTCGATCGCATTGACCGACGTACGGCCCACCTTCACCGGAATGCGGACGGCGTAGCGGCCGCCTTCGACGAGCTTGAACATGCCCATCGTGCTGTTCGGCTGGCCATACGCGGGACGACCGGTGAACAGTACGTCGTTCAGCCGCTCGATCGTGATCGTGGCATCGACGCTGATATCGGGTCGGGCGCCGTCAGGGAGCGCCCCGTCGAGTGCGATGTCGACGGTCACCGTGCCCTCCTGCGCGGCGGGATCGATGCGAATGACGTGACCGGCGACGAGGCCCGTTCGCGTATCCACCGACGCCTTCTGGCCGATCGCGAGCCCGGGCGCCTGCGTCTCAGGGATGTGGATGACGGCCTTGAGTTTTCCGGGCTGAACCACCTTCGCCAGAATCGTTCCGGGCACGACCCATTGCCCGGGCTGGAGATTGAGCTCCTGCAGCACGCCGTCTTCGGCGGGGCGCACCTGCAGCGAGCTCAGCCGGCTGAGCCGGAACGCGGTGATTGCGCGCAGCCGCGCGACCTGCTCGCGCTGCACGGCGAGCTGCGAATCCACGGCCGACGTCAGGAGATCGAGGCGCTGCTTCTCGATGTCATAGCGTGCTTCGAGCTCGACCGCTTTCTCGTGGGCGAGGCTCATGTCGTTGCGGGAAAGTCCGCCGATCAACACGAGTGAATCGGCGACCGCGGCATCGCGTTGCGCTTGCAGATATTGACTGCGCGTCGCCGCCACGACACCTGCCTGCGTCAGGCGCGCGCCGTGCAGATTGGTTCGCAGATTGATGAGGTCGCCCTCGGCGGCCGTCAGCTGGCGCTGTGCGTCGAGCGCCTCGATTTGGACGTCCGGGTTTGCGAGCTCGAGGAGCACCGTGTTTGCCTGCACCGTCGTGCCGGGCTGGACAAAAATGCGCTCGACGCGCGCCGGGGTGAGCGCCGAGATCCAGCGGATGTGTTCGGGCACGAGCGTGCCCGGACCACGGACTTCGCGCACCATCGCGCCACGGCGCACGCCATCGAGCGAGAGGACTTCGCGATCGACACTGGGTGCCGCAGGTTTCAGGCTGGCGATGAAGATCGTGATCAGAATGAGACCGCCGGCGGCGGCTCCGGCCTGCACGTAGCGTTTGCGATTCCTGGTTGGTGCGCGTGGGATGTCCACGCGCTCGAGACGAGGCAGGGCGCATGCCAGATTCGCCTCGTCGGAAGCCTTTGATGGATGGGAGGTTACGAAAGGTTGCCGAGAGGGGACTGCGCGAACGTGGGATTGCGCGTCCCGAAACCGGACACTCGGGTGCTATCAGGGCGTAGCGCGAGCCTTGGCCGCAGCCCGACGCTCGGTCTCCTCCATGACCAGCCGGTACGCCACGTAGTACTTGAAAATGTTGGCGACGTATGTGACGGTCTCGCGCCCAATGCGCTCGGACGCGATCTGCTCCACATTCCCGAACCAGACGTTGGGATTGAGTCCACGGTCTTCGGCTTCTTTCCGCAGCTGCCGTACCCGGCCTCCGCCTGCGTTATAGGCCGCGAACGTGAACAGCCCTTTGTTCAGATCGTCCATCGGCTCGTCCTTGAAGAACGTGTTCATCAGTGAGCGCATGTGTTTCACGCCGGCGTGGATATTCGGCTCGACTTTCGTGATGTCGCCGACTTTCAGCAACTTCCCCGTCTCGGGCATGATTTGCATGACGCCAATGGCACCGACCGGGCTTCTGGCGTCCTGATTGAGTCCGGACTCCTGGTATCCCTGCGCGGCCATCAATAGAAAATCCATCTTGTAGCGCTCGCTGTACTTCCGAAACAATCGCACCAGTGCCAGAAATTTCTTGCGCTCCTGTGCGGACGCGGCACTCTTCGCGTAACTGGCGTTGACCAGATATTGTCGCTCGATCCGGTCTCCAAACGCCGTGCCCAAGCCGTACTTGCCCACGAACGTGTTCAACGCCACGAGCAGCTGCGGGTTGTTCTTGCGGACCGCGACCGCGAGCGTCCCGCCGGTGCGCAGGACGATGCTGTCGTGCACGACGAGGTGCCGGAACACCTTCTTCCAGAAGACGGCGAGATAGTCGTCGACCACGATCGCTGGGAGC
>DASZNX010000208.1:0-2789 GCA_035551075.1 Gemmatimonadales bacterium
TACGCGGCATTCGATTCATGAAGTCTGAGGGTCGAGTGGCGCCGTCCGTTGCCGTTGCGCGAGGCGATGACGCGCGTCAACTCGCGCGCGACGTATTTCGTCCCGACGACAAAGCGGCACAGTGGGCCGAACGTGTCGGCCGCCGGCGTGCCCAGGAAATGCAGGCCAGGTACGGAGGATTCGAATCCCACGTCGAGCTGGGGGTAGCCGTTCCGAGTCCTGATCCCCTCGCGCAGGTTGGGCGCCAGGAACGGATAGCGCGCGACATCCACCCGGTATCCCGTGCCGAGCAGCAGGTGATCGACGACTCGTTCGGTGCCGTCGGAGAGACGCAGCCGCAGCCGCGAATCGGATGCGATAGTCCGCGCGATCGTGCAGCCGGTGCTAATCCGCACGGACGCGAGGCGGGGCACGAGCCAGCTCGCGCCCGCGGGCCGCACGGCGCGTGCGGTCAGAAAATCCTGCAGCGCCCTGGGCGCGCGATGATACATCCGTGGCCAGGCGATGAGCCAGCTGACCATTCGGGGGCCCATGATATCGAACGGCGGCCGCACGAGCGGGCTCAGTATCTGTCGCAGCGACTGGATAGCGCCTGAACGGCCACCGTCGCCGAGCCAGAAGGTGCCCTTGGCTCGGGCAACGATTTCGACATCGGCGCCGGCCTCGTGCAATATCGCTGCGGACTCGAGCGCACTTTGCCCGGCGCCCAGCACGGCGACTCGCTGGCCGGCAAATCGGCTCAAGTCGGCGTGATCAAACGAGTGCGACACGAGTGAGGCAGGGAGAGCGGCGAACTCGGGCGGCCGGTGGGCGAACGGGCTGATTCCCGTGGCTACGATCACGCGCCGCGCGTGGAGCTCCTCTCCATCGACCGTCTGCAGCCGGAAGCCACGGCCATTGGGCGCCAGCGAGGTAATCGAACGGCGGTCGACGTCGGGCACGGCTTGCTGCTGGAACCAGTAACCGTACCGGACGAATAGGTCGATCGGGACCGGCTTTACGTACGGGACGCCGTGCTGTGCTCGGTATTGATCGAGTCCGAGGCGGTTGGTGGGATCTCCGATAACCGACGCGCTCGGGCCGGAGCGCAAAAACATCCCGGCCGGCATGTGCTTCTTCCAGAATTCCATCGGCTCACCGAAGACACGGGTCTCGATGTGCTTCGCTCGCAGGTGCGCCGCGGCCGCGAGTCCATAGGGGCCCGCGCCGATGATCGCTACCTCACTGGTTGAGTCGCGGTGCTGCAAGTGTGGCTCGCTTGCCATTGTCGAATGCGGGATTGGCAAGCGGTATGCCGGATTCAGGTGGCCAATTCTTCACGGAAAATGTTTGTCGATGAAGACTTACGGAGCTATTGCGATCTGCATGAGAAGGCCGGCGTTAGATCCGCAGCAGAAGAGTGACAACCTCTGCGCAAAGTGTCACACTCCTATCGCCGAATCTTATTAAGGAAGGGCTAGGCGCTGTACCCTTGCAACCACTCCTCCGCCGAATCAGCGCGGGCGCGCTGTAGGGCGATGCTGGCATAGAGCAGGAGCGTTTTGACGTCGAGTGGTGGGTCGATTCGCGACACGCCGTGACAGCCGGCACGGACCCGCAACCGCGGCATCCGCGGCACACTGGGCGTGGCCGACTCCGCGACAATCGCGGCGGCAAGCCGCCGTGCGAGCTGCCGGGCTTGTAAAGCGTCGGTGTCAGTGGCGATGACGGCGAAGGAGTTTGCGCTGACTCGACCGATCGCATCGGAATGTCGAGCGATGGAGCGAAGGGCCGTGCCAACGCGGCGCAGCAACCAGACCGGCACTTCACCCGTCTCCGGTCCTCCCGGGGTCGGCTCGAGCTCGGGCATCAGGTAAACGCAGCCGAGCGCCGAATGTCGCCGCGCGGCATGTGCCGCGAGCTCATCGGCCCGGCGCATGAACCCCCGCAGGTTGTAGACGCCAGTCACATCGTCCATCAGACCAGCGGCGCGCGCCTCGTCCGCATCGAGCTTGGCCGGCACGAACACGTCCAGCATCGCTTGCAGCTCTTCCGCGTCGAGCGGCTGGCCGAGGCACTCCCACACACCCGCATGCAGCGCCGCGAGCCGGTCGCGGCGCGTTGGTGGGCGCGGTAATGACAGGAACACCGGCGTGCTCGGCGAGATCAAGTTCTCTTCGTGCAGCTCGCGAGACAGGGAGTAGGCGTCGCCGTCCGGGAGGTGCTCCGCGAGAATGAGAGCATCCGGCGGATTGTTCTGAATGTGTGCGAGTGTTTGTGCCCGGTTATACGTCGTGTGGACGACGTAGCCGTGCGGCGCAAGAATGGTGGCCAGCGATCTGCTGGTCCATTCGTCCGTACTGGCGATCAGGAGATCGACAGGACGAGCCGCCGGTCCTCGTGTGGGCATTACGATCCTCTCACCAACGGTGTCGCCGCAACGCGCGCTCCAAACGTCATATCCTGCACGATATATGCTTGGCGCGCCGCTGGTAACGCCGCTCGCGCCATGCGATTGGCGGACGACCGTTTCGCCTTCATCTCAAAGTGCTGCAATAGCGCCACACGGCTGTGTGGTTTTGTCGACCTGTTACAGTGTGAGCATCGCTGTTAGAAAAGCGCACATTCCTGATCGGAACGCAAGCCCACTGCAGAGCGGGGGATTCCCCGAGTGCCATTTCAGCGTTTCTATGGGGTACTAGGTCCTAGCAAAGTCCCTAGGAGCGTGTATTTTGTCCGTCGCCCTAACCACCTCGCGGTCGATGCTCGAACAGCCGGAATCACAATCGAAGCAGCAGTCGTCCTCGCCG
>DASZNX010000209.1:0-7685 GCA_035551075.1 Gemmatimonadales bacterium
GCATCCAGGAGACGTCGCGCCCGCGCGACCGGTCGACGCCGCGAGGTCTCATTGCAGTCGTAGTACCACCCGGGTTCGTTGCCTCGCCAGATGCGAATACCGCACGACCGAATTACCCCGAGAAAGGCCACCTGATTGCGCGGAAATACCAGGCTGACGGGCGCGGCACCGAAGCGTTGGCGTGAGAGACAGGCGACTGCCTCCAGGTCCGCTCTGACATCCTCGGCTGTGACGCCCGGTTCTCCCATCAAGAGATGGGAGAACGTATGCGTGCCCAAATCCTGTCCTGGCGTTGCATGCACCATCCGCAGCAGGTCGGGCGCAAAGTGCAGGCGCCCGTGGGGGTCCAGTTCCGCGTAACGTGGGCTGATCGCGAGAGCGGGATTCTGGTAGGCGGGAGGGCGGGGCGCCCGCTGGAAGTACTCGTCCCAGTCGCGACAGGCTAATGCGCCGACTGCGGCCCAGGTCGCGCGAATACCCCGAGCGCGGAAGAGGTCGAGCATACCTACAACAACCGGATAGGTGTTCTCGAGATTGGCTCGATACGCATCGCGCTTGAAGCCGAGTCGATGATAGACTCCCCAGCGGCGCTCGAAGTCCACCGAGACGACGACCCGCGGGATCGCTCGCACCTCCGCCGTCTTCACTTTTTCGCGATGACGAGGAACCCGCTCGGCGCGGTGCTCCGGCTGCTCGTCGTCGCGAATCGAGCCGGAACGAGGAACATGAGATTGGAGAGCACCCGGAGAGGATAGAGGACCGGCCAGGGTGTGAACGCGGTCGTGACCAGATCCATCATCGTATGAAACCGATTCCCTTGCGCATAAATGTCCACCGAGGAGAAGTCCTGAAACAATTCTCCAAGTGAGCGTCGAGTGGGGCGCCAGTAGTCCCCGTGGTCCTGAAAGACGAACGGTACGGTGACAACCGCAAATCCGTCGTGGCCGAGCACACGATGCAGCTCCGCGGCAAAGACCCGCGGGCGCTGGACGTACTCGAGAACCTCCGTGGCGACGGCGCATTGAAAACTACCGTCAGGGAACGGCAGCGCCATTCCGTCGCTCACGACGTCGGTCGATCCGTTGTGGCGGTCGATATCCGATCGGACATATGTGCTGGCGCTTGGAAACAGGTGCCGGTAGGGATCGTGGCCCGCCCCTACGACGAGGACCGACTTGGCGTGACTCAGGTCAATCGCCCGCATGGAGCGCCGCACCAGCACGTTCCGCATCGTGGGAAAGAACCGATGCAGGCGGTCACGCAACCGCGTCATGACGTGGCCGACTTGCGGGCGAGCAAGTAGAGGATGTCCCCGAGACCGGCGGCGCCCAGGATGGCTGCGACAGCGCCGTGCACGTTACGCGCGGCAGCGGCCAAGCCGTTGGCGTACTTGAACCGGTCCGTCACGCGCTGGTCGGCGAGCTGGCGCTCGACGGAAGCCCCGTCTGATCCGTTGCCGCGCAAGTCCTGCCAGAAGACCACCGGGCTGAATCGAGCGGTACGGACTGTCTCGACGGAGAATCCGTGCCGGCCGAGAATCTGGCCGGCGGTGCGGCGTGTGAAATAATTGACGTGATCGATGCCGACGTACCGATCCTGTCTACCGAGAACCCGCTGAGCGAGCGAAGCGTAATTGGGTACGCTGACGGCGATGCGGCCGCCGGGAGCGAGCAAGCGGTGAGCCTCGGCGAGAAATCGGTTGGGGTCGGGCAGATGCTCGAGTGTCGCCCACAGCGTCACGACATCAAAGGATTCGGCGCGATAGTGTTGCTCGTAGAGATCACCGACATCGAGGGCGAGGCCGAGCACCTCGCGACCGTAGCGCGTGGACTCGGCCGAGATATCGATGCCGCGCGCGTCGAAGCCGGCGGCTTTCGCCGCCGCGACGAACGATCCCGTCGCGCATCCAACATCCAACAGACGGCCGCGAGTCTCTCCCAGGAGTGCGATCTCGAAGTGGTGACGCGCGACGTTGAAGTCACTCGCGATTTTGGCTCGGTTGGTGAAATAGGCGACGCCGTAGTATTCGTATCGAGACGCCAGCCACTTCGAGCTGGGGCGCGGGTTGATGAAGACGAATGCGCAGTTCCGACATCGGACGAAGGTCGCCTGCTGTTTCGTGAATAGAAACGTGTGGGAGTCCGGGGTGGCGTCACAGACCGGACATGGTGACGGTTCCGCGACGAACTCAGCCTGCATGGCGAGTGATGGTCGGAAGCGCGCGCCACAGGAGGCCGTACGCGTGCACTGTATCGCGGGCCTCGGTGAGCGACCGCCGCGCGATCGCGCGGCCGAGCCGCGTCACGAATTCGAGGACGGTGGTCGCGAGCGTCAGCGCCGTCGCCGTCGGCCAGCCGAAGTGCTTGTACGCGTACAGGATTCTGCTGCGCAGGGAGTAGTATATCCGGCGGGCCTTGATTTGCTCCGAGGTGCCGCCGCCGCGGTGGTAGGCGGATGCCGTGGCGAGATAATACGTGTGCCATCCGGCGCGACGGGCGCGCAGCGAGAAATCCAGGTCCTCGAGATAGATGAAAAACCGCTCGTCGAATCCCTCAAGGGATTGAAATACCTCACGCCGCACGAGGAAGAACGCGCCGGTCACATGATCGACTTCACGCGTCTCCCGATAATCCCAGTCCGTCATGAAGTGGTCGGGAAAACGGGAGGCGAGGACGCGATCGAGACCGAACACGCCGCGGATGATCATGCCGGGCGTCAGAAATCGCGCGCAGCTTCGCGCGACCACCCCGTTCTCATCGCGCAGCTGCACGCCAGCGATGCCCACCGTGCGATTGGCCGGCTGTTCCATGAAGGCGAGCGGCACGACGAGCGAATCGCTGGCTAATACCGTATCGGGGTTCAGAAAAAGCAGATGGCTCGCCCAGCTGCCTGCCGCGCCCTGATTGCACGCGGCCGCGAAACCGCGATTGGTCGCGTTCCGGATGCAGACCAGCGGGAGCGGCAGGTCCTCCAGGCCGTCAGCCGAATGATCCGAGGATGCATTGTCCACCACCACAACACGGCCAAGCGCGAGGCCGCGTACCTCGGCCGAGGCGACCGAGTCCAGACAGCGGCGTAGCTGGGTCCCCGAATTCCAATTGATGATGATGATATCAAGAACCGGCGCCATGTCCCAACGGCGATGGTCTTTGACTACAGAGCCAGACATTGATGAGGGCGACGGGGAGGAAGATCACCCACATGTAATCGAACTTCTCGAGATAGGGATCTGCCGCGTTCGCGAGCAGAAAGCAGAGGCTACCAACCAGCACCGACAGGGTGCAGAGGCCGAGCCGATTTCCCTCCCGGATGATCCGCAGCGCCATCGTAATGATCCAGCCCACTCCGGCAGTATAGACGAGAAACCCGAGCAGCCCCGCATGGAAAAGGAGGGCCATATATGAGAGCTCGTATGCCCAGGGCTGTTCCTGCGATCTGATCCAGCCTGGCGCGATCGCGCCCTGGCCCGAGCCTAAGAGCGGCGACTTCGCCCATCCAGCCAATAAGTTCAAAAACATCTCTTTGCGCTCGACCGCGCGACCGTACGATTGAAAGGCGAAACCCCTCCTGAACATATCTACCACCGGGCTCAGACTGACCCCGAACGCGAAGTGAAGTGCCAACCAGAGGCCTGCGATGGTCAGCGGGGCGGCCAAGAGAAATTGCCACACGATTCTGCGGCTGGCTCGCTTTTCCGCGGTCGGGAGCAGCTGACGCAAGAGCAGGGCAAACACCGGCGACAGCAGAGCAACGAGGAGCAGAGCCCGACGCGCGCTCAGGGCGGCGAGGGCGATTGCGCTGAGCAGTGCGATCCAGAGCCAGCGCCGCGGGATGAGCGCTTCCGTTCTAGGCCACGTCATCAATGCCGAGACGAGAAACGGAATCAGAAACAGGAGCGATGCGATCGAATCGATGTTGATTTCGACGAACCCTTGATAGAAACCGATCCGCTGGTTTTGCTCTAACGGGATATACAAGCTGGCGGGCAGCACCCCCACGACGTACATGATGTAGCTGGCGCCGTACACCCCGACGGCAATCGTGGCAACGACCAGGACACGAACCATCATGCGGAGCGCGCCGGGGGTGGCGGCGCCGGCGATAAGCAGCAAGTACACCAGGGGCCAAAGCGCGTATACACCCCCCATCTTCAAAGCGCCCGGAGCCCCGTGCGCGGCGCCCCGGAACATGAATACCAGACCCGTGAACACCATGAGCATGGTCCACGCGACGACGGTTCGGTGCAGCTGCAATCCACGGTGCGCGAGTGCCTGGAGGGCAATCATCGCTAGGACGAGCGCGAGAAGTGGAGCCTTGATTGCCTGATACGACGCCGGCAAGAACAGCATGAGGAAGAACAGGAGGGCGCTGATCCAGATCCCAATCTGCGGTCCTCGCGCCCGTGGGGGCGAGAGCGCATCGGTGGCGATCGTCTCCGGCACCTAGTGCACGCCTCTAGCTTCGGGTGCGGGTGAATACGAGGCGCAGGTCACGCCTCACCCGTTGCAGCAAGCCCCGAAGCTCCTGGTACTCATCGTCCGGATCGCGTTTCGCGCGATCCACGTACTCGGCGCCAAAGGCCCATAGCACGCCGATCATCGCGCCGAGCGCTGTTGCCAGGACGATCAGGAGCTTGCGCTTGGGCCCAGAGCGTTTCTGCGCGGGGATCGCGCGATCTATCACGGTAATCAATGGGGTGTCGTTCACTTCTTCAATCCGAGCCGTCTCGAAATCCCGTTTGAGATTCCCGTAGACCTGCTGACCAATGTCCACCTGACGTCGCAGCCGGGCCTCTTCGAACGTGAGCTCCGGGGATTGTTGCCAACCGCGATTGCGTTCGTAGAAGGTCTTCACGGCCAGTTCGGCCTGGCGCAGCTCGCTGTCGGCGGCGGCGACACGCTCTTCGGTGAACTTGCGACTCTGCCGGGCGCGCGATTGGCGCTTCTTCATATTGAAGTCGTTGACGTACTCCACGATTCGGTTCGCGACATCCGCGGCGAGCTGTGGGTCCTCGAGCTCCACGCTCACGCGAATGATGCTGGTCTGGTCGTCAACGCGGAGCGATATGCGATCGTCCAGTTTCTCTACGGCCACAGCGAGGCTGTCCGCCAGGTTGCGCCCCTCTTTACCAAGCAGTTGCAACAGCGTCACGGAGTCCGCGGCACCGCCGCGCGTCTCGTGGTAGGCGTATCGGGATGTGAGGACTCGCTCCAGGAGCTCGCGGCTGCGCACCACATCCGCGTAGAACCGGGGCGACTGCGTCGGCTCCATGGCGAGATTGATTCCCAGGCCGCTGATGAGCGCGCCGGAACCGGTCGGCAACCGGTTCTGGTTCCGGCCCTCCGGTACGAAGCTGGCGGTGGCAGTGTAGGTGGATCGCAGCATGAAGACCACTGCGGTCGTAAGGACGGCGGCTACCAGAGGAACGCCGACCACGACACGCCAGTGGCGTAACAAGGTGTTCACAATCTCCACCAGCGGGAGCTCCGTTCGCTGATCCCGCCTTCCATCGGACGACTGCGGCACTGTGGTCACAGCAACGACCTTCTTTCAGGAACTCGTGGGAGTGGAGTGGAGATACGAGCTGTTGCCGGACGGAGGCGTTTCACTGGCGCGCTGCAGGTGCTGAGCGATTCTTTCACCAGCCCCCGTGAGTGTCCACGACTCGCGCACGGTATCAACGCCGGACGCGCCGAGCGCTGTCCGCTGCACGTCATCGTTCAATAGCCCGCTCATTACGGCGGCGAACTGCTGCTCGTCGCGGTCGGTGAGCACACCCCCTCGGCCATCGCGGACGCTCTCACGGACTCCTCCCTCGGCGACGGCGACGACTGGTGTCCCGCAAGCCATTGCTTCCAGCGGTGCGAGGCCGAATGGTTCCAGATGGGGTGCATAAAGGAAAAGGGCGGCGCGATTGTACTGCAGAACGAGCTCCGTCTCACTGACCAGCGTCCGTATTCCGAGCTGTACGCGATGGCGGCTCGCAAGCTGCTCGAGGTACCGCTTCCATTCCGGATCGACAAAGTTCGCAATGAGCATGAGACGTGGCCGGTTGCGCGCGTCCACGAGCCCCAGAGACCGCAACAGAAAATCGTATCCTTTATTGGGTGTCACGGATCCTACCGACAGGACGAAGTGCTCCCTGGGCAATCCGAGCGGGTGAAACACGTCGACATCCACGCCGAGATAACAGACACAGGCATCTCGGCCATACGCTGCCGCGATCATGTCCCTCGAAAAATACGAGTTGGCGAGGATCGATGAAGCGCATCGCGCGTTCTGCCTGTCGATGGCGGGCATCACGCGGTTGCGGAAGTACTTCACCCATAATTTCCGGACTCCCTGCGCATCCCGATTCTGCGCGGTCGGCGGCACACCGCCGTCGAGCCGAAAAGGCTGCTGGCAATAGTACACGGTGGGCGTGGTAAGGAACCGCAGCACGAACGGTGACATCACAAACTGATCCTGTTCGACCAGCACCACGTCGTACTTGTTCGCGTCGATGGCCGCGGCGATACGGCGATGCGTTGTCTCGAGATCGGCAAGTGATACCGTGATCGGCGGAACGTAGCGGACCGTCGAAAGCAGGCTGCCAATCAGAGTCCGGCGGAAGGAAAATATTTCACATCGCTGCGTCACACCGGCCAGAGGGAGATATCGTTCTTCAGCCGTATCCGGCAGGTACGCGTCGACGGTATGACCGCGCTGGTTCAGGCATTGCACGAAGCCATAGAGTGCGCGCTTCGCCCCGCCCGACAGGAGATTGTGGAACACCGCGACTCGCACGGGGCGTCAGTCCTTCCGCACGCACAACAAGTTGCTGTAGCGTCCCGGCTCGAGCTCGGCCATCCCGATCGCCTCCGCGGTTACCGGCAGCAGCCGATGCCCGGTTTCATCGATCAACTGGACGTGGAAACCCAACGCTTGCAGCTGTGCCAAAAAAACCGCCGGCTCCACGTTCAGCGCCCGAAGGGTTTCCACGTTGAGCTCGGTAAACAGCACCACATCGCGATTGCGCTCGAGCGTTCTTCGCATCCCCTCCAATGCGCGTGGCTCGAGTCCTTCGATGTCCATCTTGATGAGGGCCACTCGCTGATCCTGCAGGATCTCGTCGATGCTGACGGCGGCAACCTCGATCTCCTCCGGCGTCGGGAATAGTGGTGAAGAGGACAGGCTGTTGTTTTCGGCGAACGTCGACAGGTGAAGCGTGCGAGTCTCGCTCCGTGCTCCGACTGCCTTACGAAGGGGGACGATCCTGTCCGTATAACCATTGAGCTCGATGTTGCGAACGAGGACGGCGAAGCTCTCAGGAGAAGGCTCGAATGCGTAGACAACGCCACCAGGCTCCAACGCCTGCGCGGCAAGGAGCGAGTAGTAGCCAAAACATGCTCCGATATCGAGGACCGCGGCGTTGGTGCGCGCAAAGTTGGCGAAGAGCTCGGTGGTATACGGCTCGTATGCCCGATAGACATAGAGGTACCGGCCGGCAGGGACCGACATCCGCAGTCCGTGGACGGGGGCGATCAGCACGCCATCCTGTGAGAACCATCGTTCAAGGGCTCGGCGCGCGAGTTGCTTGATGCCGCGCACGAGCGGGCTCTTGCCAACGGTCGTCCTGCTGACGTAGCTGCTCAGTCGTTGGGCGTACTTGAGCGCGTCGAGTTTCTCCATGTCAGCTTCGGTTC
>DASZNX010000210.1:0-3458 GCA_035551075.1 Gemmatimonadales bacterium
ATCCATGTCCTGCCCCAGCTGCGCGGCCGAGGCCATGGCCGGGCGCTCATCGACCATGTGCTGCGCGAATTCGCGCGGCGCGGGTTCCTGGAAGTGACGCTGTGGGTGCTCGAAGAGAATCGGAAGGCGCGCGCGTTTTACGAGCAGTACGGATTCGAGCTGGATGGTGGGAAAAAAGAATATTACGGGACCCATGTCCCAGAGGTGAGGTACCGAATACGTCTCGATCGGCTGCGTTGACCCTGTCACTTACAAAGTACGGTGTACTTCCACTCCCCTGCACCTCTGCGCAGGTTTCCAATCACAAACGATCACGGAGTTGTAGGTGCGACTCGCTGTAACTGCAGCCTGTCTCTTGACCGGAATCAGGCCTCCGCTCGCATCAGCACCGCCACCACCGGCGCCTCCTCCAGCGCGGCCATGACCTTCGTCGATCACTTCTCCGGCATATCCGCCGCGTACGCCACGTTCCGGCCGCGCTATCCCGATGCGCTGTTCGATTTTCTCGCGCCGCTGGCGCGGGCGCGGGACGTCGCCTGGGACGCGGGAACGGGAACCGGTCAGGCGGCGGTGGGACTGGCGCGTCATTTCCGTCACGTGATCGCAACCGATGCCAGCAATTCGCAAATCGAGAACGCCACGTCGAACCCGCGAATCAGCTATCGCGTTGCTCCGGCCGAGGCGTGCGGCCTGTCGGACCGATCGGTCGACCTGGTGACCGCTGCCCAGGCGCTCCACTGGTTTGACCGCGCCCGTTTCTGGGCGGAAGCCCGCCGGGTGTTGCGGCCGGCCGGTGTGATCGCCATCTGGACCTACACCATGTTCGAGATTGCTCCACCTATCGACGCGATCATCGCCAACTTCTACAGCGGCACCGTCGGCGCGTTTTGGCCGCCGGAACGGGTCATCACCGAAGATCGTTATCGAACCATCGAGTTCCCATTCGCAGAAATCGTGGCGCCGGATTTCGTGATCGAGCAGCAGGTGACGCTCGATGACATCGCGGGCTATGTCCGCACATGGTCCGCCACGCGCGCATTTATGAAGCAGCATCATGAGGATCCCGTGAATGACTTGATGAAGCGGCTGACCGCCGTGTGGGGCGCGCCCGCGCAGGCGAGGCTGGCGCGCTGGCCCGTGTTCATGCGGGTCGGGAGGGTTGCATGAAGGAGTGGATCACGAACGTCATTACACGCGAGCTCAAAGCATTACGTCGCGAAGTCGAAGCGTATCCCAGCGAGGAGGGCCTGTGGGAGGTGCTGCCCGGCATTGCCAACCCCGGCGGCAACCTGGCGCTGCATCTCGCCGGGAACATCCAGTACTTCCTCGGCAACGTGCTCGGCAAGACCGGTTACGTTCGGAATCGCGACGCCGAGTTCGGCAGCCGCGACGTAGCGCGCAAAGACTTGCTGCAGGAAATCGACAACGCCATTGCCGCCGTTCAGACGGGGATGGGCAGGATTTCCGAAGCCGATCTCGCGAAGCCGTATCCGGAAACCGTGGGAGGCGTGAGCTCGACGACCGGCGCGTTTCTCGCGCATTTCGCCACTCACCTCGCCTACCACCTGGGTCAAGTCGATTATCATCGCCGCATTTTGACCGGCGAAGGCAAGACCGTGAAGGCGATGGCGCTGAACGAGCTGGGAGGAAGGCCGGCATGACGACACGGACGGTCGGACGGCCGGAGGCCGATGAGGTTCCGGCGCACTACGTCGGGTACATTAAACGTGTTCCCGAGCTGGACCCCGTCATGGTGTGCGCCGCGCAAATCGAGGAGACGGCGGCGCTGCTGCACGGGCTGTCGGAAACCGATGCGATGTACCGGTACGCGCGCGGCAAATGGAGCGTCAAAGAAGTCGTCGGCCATCTCGCCGATGTCGAGCGCATCATGGCGTATCGCGCGCTGCGCATCGCGCGCGGCGATACGACGCCGCTCCCCGGGTTCGATGAGAACGCGTACGTCCCCGTCGCCAAGTTCGACACGCGTTCGCTCCCTGACCTTGTTGGTGAGCTCCGCACCGCTCGCGCGGCGACGCTGGCCCTGCTGCGCACGTTCGACAGCGACGCGTGGCGGCGGCGCGGCACGGCCAGCGGCAAACCCGTCAGCGTGCGCGCGCTCGCGTTCATGATTCCCGGGCACGAGCGTCACCATCTCGAGATCCTGCGGACTCGCTACGGCGTGGGAGAAAAGAAATGAAAGTCGCGATTCTCGGAACGGGGGATGTCGGGAAATCGCTGGCGAAAGGATTCGCGAAGCACGGTCATCAGGTGAAGCTCGGGCACCGCGATCCCAAGGAGTCGTACGCCGACGCCGCGAAATTCGGGGAAATCGCCGCGCTTTGCACGCCATGGTCCGGGACCGAAGAGGCGATCCGATTGACCGATCCAAGAAATCTCGAGGGGAAAGTCGTCATCGATGTGACCAACCCACTCAAGTTTGCGCCCGGCGGCGCTCCGCCCACGCTCGCGCTCGGCTGCAACGATTCCGGCGGTGAGCAGGTCCAGCGCTGGCTGCCGAAGTCGCGCGTCGTGAAGGCATTCAACACCGTCGGTCATACCCTCATGGTGAACCCAAAACTGCCGGGCGGGCCACCCGACATGTTCATTGCCGGCAATGACGAGTCGGCGAAGGAAACCGTCACGAAGATTTGCGAGCAGTTTGGCTGGCCGGTGATCGATATCGGTGGGATCCAGGGCGCGCGGTTGCTCGAACCGCTGGCCATGTTGTGGGTCGTGGTCGGGTACACACTGAATCAGTGGGAGCAGGCGTGGAAGCTGTTACACAAGTAGATTAGTCGACCGACTCAACCAAGGACGGCGTCGTGTTTACGACATTGGTTCTTGCCGCGCTCATGCAGCAGCCCACCGCGGCTCCGGCTCCAGCCCCTCCACCGGCGCCGCCATCGCCTCCACCCCTCGAGGTTGGTGCTGTCGCGCCCGATTTCGCGATGCCGGGAGCGACGCGCTACGGAACGCTCAAGGCGCCCGTGCGGCTCAGCGATTACAAAGGAAAAACGGTCGTCCTCGCATTCTTCTACAAGGCGCGAACCAAGGGCTGAACGATTCAAATGAATGCGTACCGTGATCAGTACGCACAGCTCTTCAAAGACGGCCGGAACGTCATCCTCATCGCGATCAGCGCAGACCCCGACACGGCGCTCGCCTCGTGGGCGCGCGACGCCCAGTATCAGTTCGCCTTCGCGAGCGATACCGGTACGGTCGTCGGGAAAGCCTACGGTGCGATGTCGAAGTACCCTGGCATCACGAACCGCAATCTTTTTGTCGTGGGACCGGACGGGAAAATTGCCTATCGGGCGACGCCGTTTCGGGAGATCGATCCGACGGCCTACACGGAACTTGGAGCTGCAATCAATAAGTTGATGCCTGCGGATACAACGACTGGGAAAGGGCGGTAGGAGGCGGTAAAGGGGCGGTAAAGGGGCGGTACCGCTCCCTAC
>DASZNX010000211.1:0-2730 GCA_035551075.1 Gemmatimonadales bacterium
GTGCGCACCCGTCTCGTGCGCCGCGATGCCGACGTCATCTACGACTACATCGAGGTCATCTTCGATACCTACCACGATCACATCGGACGGCTGTTCTTCGCCGTGAATCCCTCCGGTGTGAAACAGGATGCCAATGGCCTCGGCGGCGGCGGCGATCCATCGTGGGACCCGGTGTGGGAAGTGGCGACGAACATCGACTCACTCGGCTGGACGGCCGAGATGCGCATTCCATTTTCGCAGCTGCGCTATCCGTCCACGTCCAACGAGCAAACCTGGGGTCTGCAGATCTGGCGCCAGGAAAATCGCTTGAACGAGCTCTCGATGTGGTCGTTCTGGAGGCCCGATGAAAGCGGCGGGCCGGCGCGGTTCGGTCACCTCACCGGTCTCGTCATTCGCAAGGCGCCGGGTCGTGCCGAAGTGATGCCGTATGTGTTGGGCCAGTCGTCCAATGCGCCGGGCAATGCCGCCGATCCGTTCTACGATCCGCATGCGGTGAACGGGCGCGTCGGTGGTGATGCGACGCTGCGCGTGACCTCGAACCTCACGCTGAATGCCACGGTGAATCCCGACTTCGGCCAGGTGGAGGTCGACCCCGCCGTCGTGAATCTCTCGGCGTACGAGACCTTTCTCCAGGAAAAGCGTCCGTTCTTCGTCGAGGGCGCGGGTTACTTTGGACTGGGTGGATTCAACTGCTTTTTCTGTTCCAATGTCTCCAGTCTCAGCATGCTGAGTACCCGCCGCATCGGCCGCGCTCCCCAGATCTCACCGTGGCGCTCAGGGCTCGCGGTGCCGGTCGAGTTTGCGGACCCGCCGCAGAACGCCGCGATTTTGGGCGCCGGCAAATTGACGGGACGCACGCCGTCGGGGTGGTCTCTGGGCGTATTGGAGGCAGTGACGAAGCATGAGCAGGCGCCCGTGCAGATGGAGGATAGCACGCGCGGCACGTTCACCGTCGAACCCCTGACCAACTATTTCACCGCGCGTATCGCCAAGGATATGCGTGGCGGCGCGACGCAGTTGAAGGCGATGGCCACGTCGGTCTATCGCAACCTCGACGATCCCTACGTGGCGAGCCGGCTGTCGGAGCATTCCGAGGCGGGTGGCGCATCGGTCGACAGCTGGTGGCACAATCGCACGTACCGCTTGATGGCACAGTTTGCCACATCGAACGTGCACGGCGATACGGCCGCCATGCGGCGCATCCGCTTCGGATCGGCGCACTATTTTCAGCGGCCTGATCGTCCCGACACCGCTGACGCGCGGGCTCCGCGGACCGGGATGTCCGGACTCGGCGGATATGTGCGTTTCTCGAAGGAATCGGGACACTGGCTGTGGGAGGCATCCACCAACTTTCGCTCGCCGTCGTTCGACAACAACGACATCACGTTCTTTTCACGGGCTGATTACTGGTGGATGGGAGCCAACCTCTTTCCCCAATGGACCAAGCCCACGAAGTGGTACCGCTCGCTCTACCTCATTGGCGGAGCGCAACAGCAATACAACTTCGAAGGAGATCTGAACGACCGGCAGGTCCACGCCTTCGCGCAGATGCAGACGCGGAGTTATTGGTGGCTGACCACCTTTGTCATTCACCGGCCTGAGGTGTTCGACGACCGCCAGACTCGCGGCGGGCCGGTCGTGAAACGGCCGAGCATCAATTACGTGTACGCGGGTTTCAATACCGACCAGCGGAAGCGGGTGTCCGCGCAATTCAATACCGACCGGGGCTGCAACAGCGAAGGCGACTGCGATCATTCGATCGGGCTCGCGCTCAAGTTCCAGCCGGCCTCGAACGTGGAGCTGTCGCTGGGCCCATCACTCGCCCATCAGGAGACCGGTTTCCAGTTTGTCGACAGCTACGTGGATCCGACGGACGTACTCTTTTTCGGCCACCGGTACATCTTCGCGCGACTCGAACAGCAGACCGTTTCAATGGACACACGGCTGAACTGGACGTTCTCGCCGGGGCTCACGCTCGAGCTCTACCTCCAGCCGCTCATCGCGTCGGGTAATTACAGTCACTACAACGTCTATGCCGCGCCACGCACGACCAAGCGCCTGGAGTTTGGAAAGGACTTTGGCACCGTGGTCGTTACTCCCTCCACCAATCCGGAGAAGAATCCGGCGTCCGTCACGGTCGATGCCGATACGTTGGGCGGCGGAGCGCCCAGCTACACGTTCACCGATCCGACGTTCACGACGCGCTCGTTGCGCGGCAACGCGGTGCTGCGGTGGGAATATCATCCCGGTTCCACCTTGTACGTGGTATGGACTCATACGAGCCAGCTTCCCGACCTGGCGCGCGGGAGCATCGACTTCAATGAGGACGCGAGCGCGCTCTTTCACGGCCCAGCGGAGAACGTTTTCCTGATCAAGGTGAGCTATTGGATGGGGTTATAGAGACCAGCTGGCCGAGTGACTAAGCGAGGACGGGAACCAGGCCGCTGGGTTTCGCGTTAACGGGCCATGTCAATCCGAGCCGTCAAATCCGTTTCGCAGTCTCAGCTCACACTCGAAGGCGCCGGCGTCAAGCTCCGGCGCGCATTCGGGTTTGGCCGGACCAGCGACTTCGATCCGTTTCTCTTGCTGGACGATTTCCGCAACGAGCATCCCGAAGATTACCTGCCGGGGTTTCCGTGGCATCCGCATCGCGGCATCGAGACGATCACCTACGTCTTGAGCGGCAGCGTCCAGCACGGCGACAGCCTGGGGAATCGCGGGACGATGGGG
>DASZNX010000212.1:0-1817 GCA_035551075.1 Gemmatimonadales bacterium
CCGTTCGAGGCGAACGCCAACTGTGTGCCGGGATCGAAACGGCAAGCATCCACACCCTGACCGATTGGCACTGTCGTCAGCAGCTTGCCGGCCGACGCATCCGAGATCGCCATGACCTGATTGCGACAGCCGCTGAACAGCCGGTTGTGCGCGCGGTCGATCGCGAGTCCGGAGGGAGACTGGCACGGGGCCAGCGACCAGCGGCGCGTCACCTTCATCGCCGCGGGGTCGATCTCGGCGACCATGCTCGAATCTTCGAGGTTCACGAACAACTTCCCGTCGCCGTTCGAGACCGCGAATTCCGGCTTGCCGCCAAGATCGATCGAGCCGACGCGCTGCCCGCTCGCCGGGTCGATGACACTCGATGAGCCGGCGTCGCCGTTGAACGTGTAGATGCGTTTGGTTGCGGCATCGAAGAGGACGGCGTCGGCATCGACAGCCGCCGTCGTGCGGCCGAGGACTTGCAGACTCTTGAGATCGAAGATCACGACGCTGCTGTCGCCCCCGGAGGTCGCGAAACCCCTTCCCGTGGCGTAGCTGAACGCCACGCCATGCGCGCGGTTCAATCCGGGAATCTCAGCGAGTAGCTTGCCGCTCTCGGGATCAATGACCATCACGCGCGTCTGGCGGGCCACAAAGAGCCGGTGTCCCACGGTGTCGAGCGCAATGTAGTCCCAGCCGCCGTCCCCGCCCAGCATGTAGGTCTTGGTGACGTGATACGTCTGCGCGCCAACGGTTGCCAGCGACGCGCTGAACAGAGCGATGCACGATCCCAGGGCCCGAAGCAGTCGGTTCATCGGTGTGTCCAGTTGAAGGACTCCGAAAGTGCAGTAGACTCCCCGGTCTCTCAAGGAGGGTGTATGAGGTTTCACATTTGGACGGTTGCGGTAGCACTGAGCGTGATTGCCACGCAGGTAAAGGCCCAGGAGAAAGAACGGGAGAAGAAACTGAAGCATTCCGATTTGCCCACCGCGGTGCGGAAGACCGCCGATGAACAGAGTAAAGGCGCCACCGTGGTGGGTTATTCGCAGGAGACTGAAAACGGGACGGTGGAGTACGAGGTCGCGATGACGAAGAACGGGCACAATCGCGACGTGAGCATTGCGGCGGACGGCAGCATTCTGGAGATCGAGGAAGCGGTCGCGCTCGACTCGTTGCCCGCGGCGGTTCGGGACGGGCTGCGGCAGCTCGCGGGGTCGGGCAAGATCACGAAAGTGGAGTCAATCACGAAAAAGGACGCCGTGGTCGCCTACGAGGCCCACGTGAGTACCAACGGCAAGAAATCGGAGATTCAGGTTGGACCGGACGGCAAACCACTGGCGCATCCTGAGTAGCGTTAACGCGCCTCCTCCCAGCGCCGTGCGCGGTCCAACGCTTTGCGCCAGCCGCTTTCGAGCTGCTTGCGCTGGGCGGATTTCATTGCCGGCGTGAAGCGTCGATCCACCTGCCACTGCGCCGCAATCTGCTTCTGGTCCTTCCAGTAACCCACCGCGAGCCCGGCGAGATACGCCGCGCCCAGCGCCGTGGTCTCGGTGACTCTCGGCCGGACGACGGGGACGCCCAGCAGATTCGATTGAAATTGCATGAGCAGGTTGTTTGCCGACGCGCCGCCGTCCACGCGCAGCTCCTTCAGCTTGATTTTGGCATCGGCCTCCATCGCCCGCAGCACGTCGGAGACCTGGAACGCGATACCTTCGAGGGCGGCCCGCGCTATGTGCGCGGCCGTCGTCCCGCGCGTCACCCCGGCGACGAGTCCGCGCGCGTACTGATCCCAGTGGGGCGCGCCCAGCCCAGCGAACGCGGGAACGAGATAGACG
>DASZNX010000213.1:0-2599 GCA_035551075.1 Gemmatimonadales bacterium
CTTCGGCGGCGGTGGCGGTCGGGGCGGCGGGCGCGGCGGCGGTGGCCGGCGGCGTTAGCCGCTAGCTCGTCGGTGTTCCCGCCGCGTCGAGGACCACCTTGATGTCGCTCCGCTGCTCGGTGATGAGTCGCGCGAGCTCTCAATGGTTGTCAGAGGCGCCGGTCGGAATCGAACCGACGAATCGAGGTTTTGCAGACCTCTGCCTTACCACTTGGCTACGGCGCCAAAGTTTGCCGGGCTTGAACTTACCAAACCGGGGCCGGTTGGAGAACCCTCTCCGTCACGGCGTCAGAACATCGACCTCGACATGTGACGGATTCTGCGCCGTCCGGTACACGCGATGCGTCTGCGCTTTGTAATCGGACGCGCCAGCCTTGAAGATGTTGGGCACGAACGTCTGCGGATTCTTGTCGTACAGCGGAAACCAGGTGCTCTGCACCTGCACCATGATGCGGTGCCCTCGGCGAAACGTGTAGCTCTGCTGGTGCAGATCGACCGTGAACGGCGTCACCTGACTTGCAGGAATGGCGGCGGGGGTTTCCCAGCTCTTGTAGTAGCGCCCGCGCATGATGTCCCCGGTGATCATGAGCTCGTACCCGCCGAAATCGGGCCGTCCGGGCACCGAGTCGGGGTACACGTCGATGAGCTTGACGACCCAATCGGCATCGGATCCGGTCGTCGCGGCAAAAAGTTTCGCGACGACGTTGCCGGCGACGATGACGCTGTCCGTGAGCGGCGGCGTCTGCCAGGTGAGCACGTCGGGCCGGCCGTCGACGAAGCGCTGATCTTCCGTCTCCCAGCGGCGCCAGCGACTCGTCCGCGAGTATGTCAACTCGACCGGCCGCGGCCGATACGGAACCGGGTGCGCGGGATCGGATACGAAGCTGTCGGCGGCGGCGGCCTCGGCGTCAGCGGGCGGATCGAACGAGAGCACACCGTTCGCGTGGAAGTAGAGATTCTTGTGCTGCGCGTTCGCCGGCGGCCAACTGGCGAAGCTCCGCCAGTCATTCGTGCCCGCGTCGAATACCCAGGCCGTCGGGAACTGCCCGTCGCCGACCCCTTTCAGGTAGTGGTCGAAGAAACGCTTCTGCATCGCACGGTATTCGACGCCCGTTGGACGACCAAAACGCGCGTTGCCTAGCGCGACCCCCGAGTCGGTCGACCACTGGCCGTGATACCACGGGCCCATCACGAGATGCACGATGCCGGCCGTGTCGGTCGCGTGCAGCGACTTGAAGTGCGCGATCGGCCCATACTCATCTTCCTGATCCCACCAGCCGCCGACGACGAGCGTCGGGACGGTCGCGTGCTTCATGTAGCACGGGAGGCAGCGGCTTTGCCAGGCGGAATCGTACGTCGGATTCCCGACAAAGCGACGCCAGGTTGGGAAACGATCGGCGCGAATCGTTTTGCCGAGTGAGTCGAGCGTCGGGAATGAGAGATACCAGTCATAAAGATCGTAACGCGATGGCGACGGATTCTCGTCCTGTGTGTTCGTCGCTTCCATGCTCCAGGTGTATTCGGTGCCGTAGCTCTGGCGCCACGCTCCTTGATGGAAGAAGTCGTCGCCCATCCAGGTGTCGCCCATCGGGGCCTGCGGGCTGACCGCCTTGAGCGCGGGGTGCGCCCCCATGCCGGTCACGGCGGTGAGCCAGCCGGGATAGGACACGCCGATCGTGCCGACCTTCCCGTTGTTGCTCTTCACGTTCTTCACGAGCCAGTCGATCGTGTCGTAGGAGTCCGTGCTTTCGTCGACACCGCGCGCTGCCGACCGCGGCGGGCGGTTCATGTCGAAGGTCCCTTGGGACTCGAAACGTCCGCGGATATCCTGCCCGACCAGGATGTAGCCCGGGAGGTCGAAGTCGTTCACTCGGCGCGCCATGACGTCGGCGAACCCGGCGCCGTAGGGAGTGCGGTGCAGCAAGATCGGCAGCGGGCCGGATGCGCTCACCGGCCGTTCGATGACGGTGTGCAGCTTCACACCGTCGCGCATCGGGATCATGACTTCGGTGCGCTCGTATCCGGCGACCTGGACGGTAGCGGGCGACTGCACGAAGATTGCGAGGAGGAGTGTGACCATGTCGGTTCCTTAGTGGCCTTCGCTGCTGATTCGCGCGAGCCGGCTCCGAACCTCCCGTACCGCTGGTTGCAGCGCGGGATCAGCGTCGCGCCACAGCATCACGAAACGACCGTAATACTCCGCCGCTTTCGCACGATCGCCCCGTGCTTCATAGATCTCCCCGAGGCGGCGCAGTGTGGGGGCGAGACTCCATTGCAGGTAAAACGTGACGACGTCCTGAAGCAGCGGGACGTTGGCGACAGTCTCATACGCCGCAGCGGCTGAATCCGGCTGTCCGGCGAGATCGAATGCCAGGCCAAGCTCCCAGAGACCACAGCGGTAGCAATACGTCTGATCACGCACCTGCCGGAACGCCGCGATCGCGTCCTGCGACTTACCCTCGGACAGCGCGACATACCCGCGAACGTAAGGCCCCAGCCTATTCTGCACCTCCTCCGGCCGAACTGTGCCGTATTCGGTCAGCAATCGACGCGCTTCAGCGGCTCGCCCCGTGACCGCATGCGCCATAATCAGCCAGGC
>DASZNX010000214.1:0-4184 GCA_035551075.1 Gemmatimonadales bacterium
ACCAGGCGATTGTAGCCGCCGAGGATACCGTACCGCGCTTCGCCGGCAACCAGCACCAGGGTGATGAGGAAGACGATGAGGTACTTGGGGTCGAGCGCTGTCCTCACCCCTGGTCCCTCCCGCACCGCAGCCGGGGGGAACGCACCGCGGTCATCGCGGCTCCGTGATCACGTGCAGCTCGTCCGCCTGCAGGCCGTCCAGAACCTGCTCCTGGCCGGACGGCCACCGGATGGTCACTCGACCGAGCGCGCTGTTTCCCAAACCGAAATGGAGTCGCCGGTCGTTTTGGCTGCAGAACCCGCTCCCGCCATCGACGACCTGACGCTGACGCACCCCGCCAAATTCCGCGGTCACCTCGGCGCCGATCGCGCTGCGATTGCTGCGTGTCCCCACAAGCTTGAATTCGACCCAATGGGGCCTCATCCCCATCCCCTGGCCCCCTCCACCCTTCGCGACGTTCAGGGCGGATTCCTCAGGAGAGAGAGAACTCAAGTTCCGATAGAGGAGCGCCCGGCCCTTCTCGTTCGCGATGATCACATCGAGAGATCCGGTGTTGAACAAGTCCGCCATCGCCACCGCCCGCCCGTCCAGGCGATCGGTGACCCCGACCTGATCGGCCACATCCACGAAGCCCGCCGCGCCTCGATTCAGTAGCACGCGCGAGCGTTCGTAGCCCGACAGGCTCGCCGTGCCGATGGGCGGCCAGTTCTTCGCGTCCTCAAAGATGTTTCCTTGCGCGCCCGCGATCTTCGACATGGCGTACCAGTAATCGCGCGTGCTGTCGCCGGAGATGAAACCGTTGGCGATGACGAGATCGAGCCGGCCGTCATTGTTCAGATCGCCAAACTGCGCGCCCCAGGCCCATCCCGCGTCGGCCACGACGCCGCTCGCGACTTCGTCGAAGCGGCCGAGCTCGTGCAGGAAATTGATGCGCAGGTTATTGCCCTGAAAGAGAAAGCCGCGCTCCGAGATATTGGTGACGAAGACGTCGTGGCGGCCGCGGTTGTAGACGTCACCCACCGCCACCGCCATGCCCGACTTGGAATCGTCCTGGAGACCGGCGCTGGCCAGCTCGAACCGTTTCCCCTCGCGGTTCAGGTACAACTCTTCGGGCCCGTAGTCGTTCGCCAGGTACAGATCGGGCCAGCCATCGTCGTTGAAATCGGCGGCGGCGGCCGCGAGCGTCCAGCGCGTGCTGCCTACGCCGAGCGAATCCGTCACGTCCTTGAAGCGCCCGTTGCCGAGATTCTTGAACAGCAGATTCTTGCCGCCATTGGAGGCGAACTCCCAGCTCTGCTGCATGATGCGCGTGCTCTTCAGATGCCAGAAGTCGATGTCGGAGCGGAAATAGCCGGTGACGTAGAGATCGAGCAGGCCGTCGCGATCGAAGTCGAACCACACGGCGCCGTTCGAATTCATCCAGCGTTTGAGACCTGCCTGCTCCGTCACATCCTCGAAGCGGCCGTTGCCGAGATTGTGGAACAGCTGGAGGTAGCCCCACTTGTACACGAGCAGGTCCTCGAAGCCGTCGTTGTCGTAATCGCCCCAGACGGCGCCCATCGACACGCCATCGCCCGGACGGTTGACGGATGCCACGCCCGCGTCCGCCGCCACATTGCGGAATGTGCCGTCCTTCTGATTCAGATAGAGCGCGTTAGGAGCGCCAAACCGGGACGTCGTGAAATACAGATCGGGCCAGCCGTCGTTGTTCACATCCGCGACCGAGACACAGGCGCCGAGTGCGGCGACGTGCGGCGCGATGTTGGCAATCTTGGGATCGAGCGTGGCTTCCTGATGGACGAAGTCGATGCCGCTCGCCTGGGCGACTTCACGCAAGCGGATCGTCGCGGCGGCGGGCTCCGTCCCACCCGCCCCGGCATTCAAGATGACTACGGAAAGCAGGGCCGCGACGAATGCCGCGGTGACGATGACGCGACGCGCTGACAGCCTGGGCACGAGCTAACAATATCCCGTGCCGCAATAGGGCGTTATGACCTGCTAGTGCGATCCCTTCGTTTTGATCACGATCACGCCATTCGAGCCGCGCAGGCCATAGAGGGACAGCTGCGCCGGATCCTTGACCGCGGCGATCGACTCGATGTCATGCGGGTCGATCCAGCTCAGCTTACCACCGCGGGCGGCCTCGATCGGCTGGCCGTCGATTACGAAGAGCGGATCCTGACCCGAATAAAAAGAGTTCGGGCCACCCATTCGCACGATAATGCCGCCGCCCGGCGCGGCCGTCACGGATACGCCCGAGATCTTCCCCTCCAGCATCTGATCGAGTGAGGACGGCGGCGGCGTCGCGATCTCGACCGGTTGATTCGGATCGCGGTGCTTGCACCCGGCGTAAAATGGAACGATCAAAACGATCGACAGCAGCAGTCGCGCTGAGTACGAGGTCATCGGGACCCCCTTGTTATTTCCAATATACCCGAAGTTGCCACTCTTGACGCGCCTTAGCCCCCCGGCGATTCTAGGCGTCCCTCTCTCATAGATAGGAGGCACTGATTTCCCTCCGTCGTTTGGCCGTACTCCTTCCGCTCGTCGTCCTGTCCGCTGGATGCAGCCGTCACAAGGGCGGCGCCGTCTTTGAGCTTCTCGACCCCGCCCGCACGGGAGTCCGCTTCGCCAACACGGTCGTCGCAAACGACACGTTGAACGTGCAGAACAACGTCTACCTGTACAATGGAGCCGGCGTGGCCGCGGGCGACATCGACAACGATGGACTACCGGATCTGTTCTTCGCGGGCAATCTGGTCTCGAGCCGGCTTTACCTCAACAAGGGCAACTTGCGGTTCGAGGACATCACGGAGTCGGCAGGTGTCGCCACGCACACGTGGGCCACCGGTGTCAGCATGGTGGACATCAACAATGACGGATATCTCGATATCTACGTCTCCGTCTCAGGATCTGAGACGTCGCACGGCAAGGACCGGGCGAATCTGCTCTTCATCAATAACGGCAATCGCACGTTCACCGAGGCCGCCGGACGCTACGGCATTGCCGATACCGGATTCACCACCCAGGCGGTGTTCTTCGACTACAACGGCGACGGCCTGCTCGATCTGTTTCTGCTCAACAATTCGCCCAAGGACTTTGGACGCGGGGTCGCGGACACGCATCCACTCGGCATCCAAAGTGAAAGTCCGGAAAGCTGGAACAAACTCTACCGCAACAACGGCGACGGGACGTTCACCGACGTCTCGCAGCAAGCCGGTATTCTTCGGAAGGTGGGTTATGGGCTCGGCGTCGCGGTGGCGGATGTCAATCGGGATGGTTGGCCCGATCTCTACGTCTCCAACGATGTGACCCCCAACGACGTGCTCTATATCAACAACGGCAACGGCACGTTCACCGACAAGGCCGGGACGTGGATCAAGCACGCGAGTTATTCCGGCATGGGCGCCGATATCGCCGATTTCAACGACGACGGCTGGCCCGACATCCTGCAGGTGGACATGGCGCCACCAGAGCTCAGCGGCCGCAAGATGATGAGCGGCTACTTCTCCTACGGCAGCCAACTCGAGCTCCAGCGCCGGGGATTCCGCGTCGATTACGACGTCAACTCGTTGCAGATGAGTAATGGGGTGACGAAGGACGGTGATCTCATCTTCAGCAACATCGCGCTCATGGCCGGTGTCGCGTACACCAACTGGAGCTGGAGTGCGCTGTTCGCCGACTTCGACAACGATGGCCGCAAGGACATCTTCATCAGTAACGGCTATCCGAAGGCGACCAACGATCTCGACTATCAGATGACCTCATTCGCCGCGCGCCAGCGCCCCGGCGCCCGCCAGGAAGCGTTGGAGCTCCTGAAGCAGCTCCACGACTATCCTTCCACCAACTACCTCTTCCACAACAATGGGGATCTGACCTTCAGCGACGTGACGCAGCCCTGGGGGATCGAGCCGCAGCGAAAGGGGGGGTACGCCTATGGTGCCGCCTACGTCGATCTGAACAACGACGGAAAGCTCGATCTCGTCGTCAACAATCTCAACGCGCCGGCCGCGATTTACGAAAATGTCCGAGCACCAGACAGCGCGACACATTACCTCGGCGTCAAGCTGGAAGGAGACTCCACGAACCGCGGCGGCATCGGCGCGACGCTGACGCTCACCGCGGGTGGTCGCAAACAATATCTCTACCACTCTCCCTATCGCGGCTACATGTCCACCATGGAC
>DASZNX010000215.1:0-6215 GCA_035551075.1 Gemmatimonadales bacterium
GTCGAAACCGGCGAAGCCGATCGCGACAACAACCTGCTCAAGAACGCCCCGCATCCGCTGGCCGATCTGCTCGCGGAGAGTTGGGACCGTCCGTACTCGCGCGAGCGCGCCGGTTTTCCGACGCCCGCGACACGCGAGCACAAGGTATGGCCGCCGGTCAGCCGCATTGATGCGGCGTTTGGCGACCGCAACTTGATGTGTACATGTCCGCCGGTGGAAGCCTACGCGACTGTCTGAGGAACGGACGAGCGGGCGGCCGGCCGTCCCGTGGAACTTGCTTGTCGATGCGGTTGGACGCTCTGGTTTCGAAAACATGGCGACGGATGACGCATTACTGGACGAGGTCGCCGAAGCGGGCGAGGCGGGGGGCGCGTTTCTTCGACTTTACTGTTGGGATCGTCCAACACTCTCCATCGGGCGGAATCAAAGCGAATCGCAGATCGAAAGCACCGGGATCCCTGTCGTCCGCCGGCCTACGGGCGGACAGGCCGTCTTGCACCAGCACGAGCTGACCTATGCGGTGGTCGCACCAGTCAGCCGATTTGGCTCACTGCGAGCCGCGTATGCAGAAATCCACAGCCGGCTGGCGACGGCGTTGCGCAGGTTAGGCGTCGATGCGGTGCTTGCGCCCCGCCCGCCCCGCTTAGCCCCAGCTGGCGGCCCCCGCCCCCGGCCGAACTCGTGTTTTGCGGACTCCGTTGGCGGTGAGATCCTGGTCAATGGTCGGAAGCTGGTGGGGTCCGCGCAGGTCCGACGCGGCACGGCATTTCTGCAGCATGGATCGATTCTGATCGACGGGGCACAGCCCGGTTCGTTCAATCGTGAAATCACGCTCCGGATGGTACTGGCGCGTTCCGTCTCGTTCGAGGAAGTCGCGTCGGTCATCATCGAGAGCTGGCCGGAGCCTTTTGCGGTAGCGCCCGCCAGCCGGCCCGTCGTCATTGCATCCCTACCCCGGGCGTGAAATGTTAAGCGCCATGACCAGGCGCTATGAGATTCTTCCAGTCGTCTTTCTCCTCGTCGCGCTCGGTGGGTGCGAGCGCCGCAAGCTGTGCAACGCCCCTGATTGCGGCACGCTGGTCGATGCCGCCATCGGGGAACCCGGCACGCTGCTGCCGGCATCGACCGAAGAAATCACCGCCCGCGACGTCGACGAGCAGCTCTTCCTGAAGCTCGCCGACGTTGGCATGTCCATCAACACGATCGGCGACGAGGACTTTCAGCCGCTCCTCGCGAAACAGTGGGAGTGGGACGGGCCGCTCACGCTTGTGTTTCACATCGATCCCAGAGCCCGCTGGCATGATGGCCAACCCGTCACGGCAGTGGATGTCGCATTCACTTACGACGCCTACAACGACTCCGCCGTCGCGTCACCGTATCGAGCGCAGCTCAAGCGCATTGCCAGCGTCACCGCGCGCGATTCGCTCACCGCCGTGTTCCGCTTCCGTGAGCGCTACCCCGAGATGTTCTACGACGCGGTCTACCATATGCGGATCCTGCCGGCCCACCTGCTGCGCTCGGTCCCGCGCGACCAATGGAAGACGGCCGAGTTCGGGCGCAAGCCGATTGGGGATGGTCCGTATCGGTTCGTGAGCTGGCAGGCGGGACAGGCCATCGAGCTCCGCTCCGACACTACCTTCTTCCTCGGCCGGCCCGGGATCCGGCGGTTGATCTGGCGATTTACCCCCGATCTCGGCGTCGCCGTTACCCAGCTGGTGGCCGACCAGGTGGACGTGCGCGAGCAGCTCGTGACTCCCGAAATGATCGACCGGGCGCGGACTGCCAAGCAACTGAAGCTGTATCCGTACTCCGGCAACGTTTACACGTATCTCGCGTTCAACCTGCGCGCGAACGGCGATACCACTAAGCCGCATCCGATCTTTGGCGATCGCGAAGTGCGGCGGGCGCTCACGATGGCGGTCGATCGCGCCAGTCTGGTCAAGAGCACGCTGGGCGATATCGGCAAAGTGCCGCCGGGCCCGACGTCGTCGCTGCTCTGGATCTGGGACCCGGAGATTCGGCAGCTCCCCTACGACACCGCGCAGGCAGGGCGAACACTGAACGCGCGCGGTTGGCGCGATCATGACGGCGACGGCGTTCGCGATCGGGACAACCAGCCGCTCGCATTCCGCATTGTGGTTCCGTCGACGAGCGTATTGCGGCGGCAGTATGCCCGGCTGCTGCAGGAGCAATTCCGCCTGCTGGGAATTCACGTCGACATCGACGAGGTCGATCCCAGCGTGCTCCAGCAGCGGCTCACGAGCGGGAAATACGACGCGGCGATCCTCTCGCGCTCCAACGATCCTTCGCCCAGCTCCGGTATCACGCAGACGTGGACGCGCGCGGGAATCGGCGGATCCAACTACGCGCGCTACAGCAGTCCCGAATTCGACCGGCTCGTCGATGGCGCGATTGCCGCGACGTCGCGCGACCAATCGAAGCGGCTGTGGCGCGCCGCGATGGAAACGATCAACGCCGACGCGCCCGCCATTTTCCTCTACGCGCTCGGCAACATGGCGGGCATCCACCGCCGCGTCGATAACGTGCAGATTCGACCGGACTCGTGGGCCGCGCTGCTGCGCACCTGGCGCATCCCTTCCGACCGGCAGATCGATCGAGACCGCGTGGAGCGATAGATGACGGCGTGGCTGCTACGGCGCCTCGCGGCGTCCGTCGCCATCGTGTTCGCCGTCGTCAGCTTCGTCTTCATTCTGATTCACCTCGCACCGGGGGATCCGTGCGTCGTCGGGACCGGCGAGCGGATTACCGATCCCGACGTGTGCCGCCAGCTGATCCGCCAGTTCGGTCTCGATCGGCCGGTCCTCGTACAGTACTGGCGCTATCTCGGCGAGGTGGCGCGCGGCAACTTCGGATACTCCTTTGCGCTGCACCGGCCGGTCCGCGACGCCCTCGCCGACACCATGCCGTTCACGCTCCAGCTCGCAGGTGCCGCCCTGCTCGTCGATTTTGGGTTGGGGCTGGCGCTCGGCGTCTATCAGGCGTTGCGACTCAATCGCCTGCCTGATGTCGTGCTGGGCAACGTCACGCTGTTCGTCTATTCCCTGCCCACCTTCTGGCTCGGACTCCTGTTGCTGCTCGTGTTTGGCGAGAAGCTCCCGCTCTTTCCGGTCGGCGGGGCGAGCGATCCCGTGCTGTGCCCGCTGGTCGACTCGTTGTATTGTCTCGCGGATCGCTTCTGGCATCTGATCCTGCCGGCGGCGACCCTCGGGCTCGTCGGCGCCGCGGGGACAGCGCGGTTTCAGCGCGCGGCAATGCTCGAGGTCGCGAACCAGGAGTTCGTGCGCACGGCGCGGGCGAAAGGTCTGCCCGAGCGGCGCGTGGTATTACATCATCAGCTGCGAAACGCGCTCCTCTCCTTCATCACCCGCTTTGGGCTGACGTTTCCGTTCCTGCTCACCGGCGCCGTGCTGATCGAAACGATCTTCGCCTGGCCGGGCATGGGTAGGCTCACGGTCGACGCCATCCTGCACCGCGATTACGCCGTGGTCACCGCCACCGCGCTGATCGCCAGCTCGCTGGTCGTCGCGGGCAACCTGCTGGCGGACGTTCTCGTCGGCTTCGCCGATCCCCGCATTCGCGTCCACGAGGATGCGCTCGTGGACATCGCCACGGCATGACGCTCGGCTCCTGGCTCGCCCTCGTCGTCGCCATGGTGCTGTCGGCCGAAGCCGTGGGCTGGTTGCGGCGTCGCGCCGTGCGGCACGAGCGATGGCGCCGATTCTTCCGGCATCCCACGGCCGCATGGGGCTGCGGCATTCTGACGTTCCTCGTGATTATCGCGATCGCGGCGCCCGTGGTCGCTCCCCTCGATCCGATCGTGCAGCCCGACCCGGTTGGGCTCAAGAATCATCCGCCGTCCTTCACGTTCCTCATGGGCACCGACGTCTTCAGCCGGGACGTGTGGAGCCGCTTCGCCTATGGCGCGCGCATTTCGCTCGGGATTGGCGCGTTCGGCGCGCTCATCGCCGTCGCGCTCGGTTCGCTGGTCGGCGCGATTGCGGGCTATTACCGCCGCTGGGCCGATAGCATCTTGATGCGCGCCGTGGATATCGGACTCGCGCTGCCGCGCATTTTCATTCTGCTCATGGCCGTGGCGCTGTGGGACCGCCTGCCGTTTGCGTGGCTCGCCCTGGTCCTGGGGCTCACGTCCTGGTTCGGGACCAGCCGGTTGGTGCGCGCGGAGGTGCTGTCCCTCCGCGACCGCGACTTCGTCGTGGCGGCCCGCGCTCTGGGCGTGCCGTCCAGCCGCGTTATCTTTGGCCACGTTCTGCCGAACGCGGCGGCGCCGATCATCGTGTCGGCGGCCTTGAGCGTCGGCAACGTGCTCCTGCTCGAAGCGTCGCTGTCCTTTCTCGGCATCGGCGTCGCGCCACCGAAGCCGAGCTGGGGCAACATGATCGCGGACGGCGCGCCCAGCATGTACACGGCGCCGTGGACCACTCTCTTTGCGGGCCTCGCTATCTCGCTCGTCGTCATGTCGTTGAATGCCGTCGCCGATGGGCTGCGGGATGCGCTCGATCCGCGCAAGGATCCCGCGTGACCGCGACGCCGGCTTCAGTTCCCGCCGCCGCGCTGCTGCGCGTCCGCGATCTCAAGACGTATTTCGTCACCGAATACGGCCGCGGCACGGCGCGCGCGGTGGACGAGGTCTCGTTCGATCTGTATCCGGGCGAGACGCTCGGTATCGTCGGGGAATCGGGGTGCGGCAAGACCGTGACGTCGCTGTCGATCCTGCGGCTCGTCCCGGAGCCGCCCGGCCATATCCTGCCCGGCTCCTTGATCGAATTCGAAGGTCGCAATCTGCTGGCGCTTGCTCCACCCGAGCTGCGCTCGATCCGCGGCAACCAGATCGCCATGATTTTTCAGGAGCCGATGACATCGCTGAATCCGGTCTTCACGGTTGGAGATCAGATCGGCGAAGCCGCGATCATCCACCAGCGCCTCTCGCGCCGGGCCGCGCGCGCCCGCGCGATCGAGATGCTCCGGCTCGTGGGGATCCCCGACCCCGAGCAGCGGGTCGACGACTATCCGCATCAGATGTCGGGTGGCATGCGCCAGCGCGTGATGATCGCGATGGCGCTCGTCTGTCACCCCAAAGTCCTGATCGCGGACGAGCCCACGACCGCGCTGGATGTGACGATCCAGGCGCAGATCCTCGAGCTCCTCGACGACCTTCAAAACCAGTTTGGTATGGCCGTGCTCCTCATCACGCACGACCTTGGGGTCGTGGCCGGTCATACCGATCGCGTCGTGGTGATGTACGCGGGACGCGTCGTCGAAACCGCGCCGACCACTGAGCTCTTCGAGCACCCGACTCATCCGTACACGGAGGGGCTGTTGGCGGCGGTCCCGCGCGTCGCTGCGCCGCGCTCGCGGTTGCACGCCATACCCGGCCAGGTCCCCGCGGCCACGGCGTGGCCCGTTGGCTGCCGGTTCCATCCGCGCTGCCCCTATGCATGGGACAAATGCGTCGCCGAGGAGCCCCCGCTGCTCGATGCCGGAGCAAGTCACACCGCGCGCTGCTGGCTCGTGACCGAGCCGGAACGGCGCCAAGCCAAGCGATGATGGTGACCGCGACACCGCCGCTCGTCGACGTGAGGGATCTGGTGAAGCACTACGCCGGCGAGCGCCGCTGGTTTGGCCTGGGCCAACAGCGGCCCGCGGTGCGCGCGGTCGATGGCGTGTCATTCACCATCTCAGCCGGTCGGACGCTGGGCCTCGTCGGGGAGTCGGGCTCCGGCAAGACCACCGTCGGGCGGACGATGCTCAGGCTGCAGGAAGCCACGAGCGGCACGGTGTTGTTCGAGGGAACCGACGTGTTCGCGCTCGACTCTGGCCCGCTGCGCACCCTCCGCCGCCGCATGCAGATCGTCTTTCAGGATCCGTACAGCTCGCTCAATCCGCGCATGACCGTGGAGCAGACGCTGCGGGAGCCGCTCGAAATTCACGGCCTCACTGGAACCGTCAGCGCGCTCCTCGAGGAAGTCGGCCTCGACGCGGCATTCGCGAAGCGCTACCCGCACGAGTTGTCGGGGGGCCAGCGACAGCGCGTCGGCATCGCGCGCGCGCTGTCGGTCGAGCCGCACTTCATCGTATGTGACGAGCCCGTCAGCGCGCTCGACGTGTCGGTGCAGGCACAGGTGCTGAATCTGCTCGCGGATCTGCAGGCGCGACGGCGTCTCACGTACCTGTTC
>DASZNX010000216.1:0-9245 GCA_035551075.1 Gemmatimonadales bacterium
CAATTGAAGACGCCGTTCAGCCGTCAGTATCTGCTCGAGCGACCCCGTGTCGAATTCGCCGATCGCGCCGCGTTCGCCGAGTCGTTGCCACCTAAGCGTGATATCGGCGTGATGGCGGCGCATGACTTCGCAACGCTGGCAACGCTCACGGCGGGCGTGTTCAATGGCGAAGGACCCAACACGCTCACGAACAGCGACTCCACCGTGCTGGCGGTCGCGCGCCTGACCATCCACCCGTTCCAGCCTGTCGATATCGGCGCGAACATCGCCACGTACGGCTCCGACAGCACGCGCTACGGCGCCGATGCGGGTATGTCATCCGGGCCGGTGAGCGGTCGTGCCGAGTTCATCGATCAACATCACGCGGGTGCGCCGAATGAGCAGGATGACTTCGGGTGGTACGTGGAGGGCATGTATCACGCCAGCCCGCATGTGCAGCTCTTACTCCGCCAGGAGGACCTGCGGCGCCCGGCCGCTCAGCCGCGCGACATTGCGACGACCGCGGGTGCAGCCATCGAGACGAGCGACCACCACGTGCGCGCCACGCTCGAGGTGATCTCGCGCGCATTGGCCGGCGTACGCCACGGCGAGGCTCTGGGCCAGCTCCAGCTGACGTTCTGAGGCTATATTTCGCCGCTCGATTTCGCGCCCGAGTGGCGGAATGGCAGACGCAGGGGACTCAAAATCCCCCGGGGGCAACCCCGTGAGAGTTCGACTCTCTCCTCGGGCATCGTAGAAGAAGAGCTAACTCGAGACCTAATTGACTGCGGGTTGAGTGGCCGTTGCTACACTCGCCGACATGATTGATCGGCGGCGGGCCATCATGCTCTTGGGAGAGACAGCGAGAGACGTGGGAATTCTTGTTCTCGTCTTCTCACCACTCGATGCGCTGTTCGAACGGGGCGGTCCCGAGGTGGTGGTGGTCATCCTTCTCGGAATAATGGCATTGATTTTGGTTGCCGCCGGGATCATGCTTGAAGCATGGGAACTGCGGAGATGAGATTTCTCGCCTACTGGGCTCCTGCGCTCGTTGCTGGACTGTTGATCGTGGCTGTCGGCGTCGTCTTGGTTATCACCGAGCGCCGTAGCAATCGCGGCCGCTAACTTCGCTGTGGCAAGGCACGGCCACCGCGTTCGGTGAGAATTTACCGATAGCCAAGTCCTTCAAGACACAAGCCGACTTCCGCAGGTGGCTGCGGAAACATCACGCCTCGAAGACCGAGCTGAAACTCCGCCTCTACAAAGTCCACGCGCTGCACAAAGGCATCGGCTACCGGCAGGCATTGGAGGAGGCGCTCTGCTGGGGATGGATCGATGGCGTCGTGCGGTCGCTCGACGCCGACAGTTTCGAGCAGCGCTACTCGCCGCGGAAGGCGAAGAGCAACTGGAGCCGGGTGAACATCGCGCGGATGCGGCAGCTCATCGCGTCGGGCAAGGCGGCGCCGCCGGGCATCGCCGCGTTCGAGCGGCGCGACAAGATCGCCGCGGCGCCGTACTCGTTCGAGAATCGCCACATCACGCTCTCGCCGGCGTTCCTGAAGCGCCTCAAGGCCAACCCGAAAGCATGGAAGTTCTTCCAGTCGGAGCCGCCGGGGTATCGCCGTACGACGGTGTTCTGGGTGATGCAGGCTAAGAAGGAAGAGACGCGCGAGCGACGCTTTCGCACGATGCTCACCCGGATGGCGAAGGGCGAGCGCATGGGCATCCTGCCGAAGAAACCGCGGCCTTAGTCGATCGCGCGATACTCCATCCCGCAGTACCGGGCACGTTTCCTGCCGCGACCTAAGCTTGCTCCTCCCAGTGCGACAATCGATTTAAACCAAAAGATCTGGCTGATTATGAATGGGTGTACGATGGGTTATGGCGCGCTATTGGCAACGCGGGATTAAGAACCTACCCGCTGTTCTCACGCTGGTGGTCGGTTACCCCGCCTTGGCGCGGCTTGCGCATTCCATTGGCCCAGTCGGGGGCTTCACCACGCCCATCTGGCCCGCCGCGGGGCTCGCACTAGCGGTCTTGCTGCTCGCTGGGCCCCGGTTTTGGCCGGCGCTCCTGGTAGGGGCCACCGCTGCACAACTCCTGGTGGGCAGATCCCCGTTGAGCGCGCTCATGATTGCCACGGGCGGAACCGTCGAAGGTCTCGGCGCGGCATTGCTCGTTCGCCGGTTTGCATCCGGTACACGTGCGTTCGAACGCGTGCGCAGCACGATTGCCTTTATTCTGTTTGCGGCCATCCTGACGCCGGCGGTAGGCGCCACGATCGCGCTGGTGGGACTCTGGGTGCCGCCAGCCGGAACGGTCATGTCGGTCGGTCGACTGTGGCTTGTTCGCTGGCTCAGCAACAGCGCCGGTATCCTGACCGTGACGCCGCTGATCGTCCTCTGGGCCACCGATCGAAATCGTTCCTGGAGTTGGGGCGCGATCGCTGAACGGCTGCTGGTAGGCATCGTGCTGGTGTGGGCGTGCGAAATTGTCTTTGGTGTGCCGTTCGGGATCAGTACGGGTAACGCGCTCACGTTTCTGTTCTCGCCGATCCTCGCGTGGGTGGCCTTTCGGTTCAGGCTGCGCGCGACCGCTCTCGCGGTTTGTCTGACAGCAGCCGCCGCGGTTTGGGGGACCGCTCGTGGTACCAGTCCCTTCGTTCGTAACGATGTGATGTCAGCGCTCTTCCTCTTGCAAGTCTTCTCGATTCTGCTGGGCGCTGCAGCGTTCGCCGTCGCCGCCGGCATGCGTGAGCTGCAGGGCGCAAGGTATCGAGCGGGACGTGCCGAGGAACGCGCGCGGTTCCTCGCTGAAGCCAGCCATCTCCTCTCGGCCTCGCTGGATATCGATCAGACGCTCCCCACGCTGGCTGCACTCGCGATCCCGCGCATCGCAGACTGGAGCGCCGTCCACATGGTGGACCAGGGCGGCGCGATCCGAGAAGTCGCGCTCGCGCACATTGATCCCCAGCGGATCCGCGACGTGAAGGCGCTCTTTGCGCATTCGGTGTACGATCCGACGACACTCCAGGGCAGTCGCAAGGTGATCCGCACCGGTGAACCCGAGCTCATATCCGAGATTCCCGACTCGATGCTCGTGGAGTCCACCAAGTCGCCCGAGCGGCTCGCGTTGCTGCGGTCGCTCGGCTTCAAGTCATATCTCTGCGTTCCGGTGCGCGCCGGAAGGCGCGTGCTCGGCGCCATCACATTTGTTTCCACTCGTGAGGAACGCCGGTATGACCAAGCCGACCTCGATGTCGCGCTCGCACTTGCGGACCGCGCCGCGATCGCCATCGAGAACGCGCGGCTCTATGCGCACGCGCAGGAGGCGGTACGCATCCGCGAGGACTTTCTCTCGATCGCCTCGCACGAGCTGCGTACGCCGATAACCGCGCTGCGGCTGCAGATCAAGATTCTGGAGCGGGCGCTGGCTTCGGCGTCGACGAGCGCAGCCGCCAAGCAGGGGATCGAAGGCCACGTTCGGGACCTGGCCGAGCAAGGCGAGCGACTGACGACGCTCGTAAGCGGCCTGTTCGACGTGACGGCCATTGCGGCGGGCAAGCTCGATCTGGACGTAACCGACGGCGATTTCAGGAACATCGTCCAGACAACGGTCCGCTCGTTGCAGCCGCTCGCTCTCGAACACGGCGTTCTACTCACCGTGGATGCGCCCGAGGCGGTGCCGGGCCGCTGGGATGCGACACGTCTCGCGCAGGTCGTCGCCAATCTCGTCTCAAATGCCATCAAGTACGGCGGCGCCAAGCCCGTCAACGTGCACGTTGGGACCGAGGATTCGGTTGTGAAACTCACGGTCTGCGATCAAGGTCCGGGCATCGCGCGGGAGCATCGCGGCAGAATCTTCGAGCGCTTCGAACGAATTCAGCGGGAGAACGGCCCGACCGGCATGGGTTTGGGCCTCTATATCGTCCGCCAGATCGTGCAAGCCCATGGCGGCAAAGTCGAGCTCGATAGCCGGGGCAATTGCGGTGCCGAATTTACGGTGACCTTGCCGCGCTGGACCAGCCGACGGAAGGGGGAACCTCATGAAGCGCTTGTTGATCGTTGACGACGACCTAGAAATCGCCAAGCGGCTGGCAGCGCTGCTCGAGGACCGCTACGAGGTGATCCGTGCGACGACCGGCTTCGAAGCGCTGGAACAACTGGAGCACGGACCCTTCGACCTGGTGCTGCTCGATCTCCGCATGCCGGGCCTGGACGGCCAAGGCTTCTTGAGCGAAATGCGGCGTCGCAACGAGACCACGCCCGTGGTCGTCCTATCCGCCGACCCGAACGTGGCCAGAGTGGCAAGAGGGATGGGTGTCGACTACCGACAGAAGCCGTTCGACGTGGAGGAGCTCGAACAGCTCATCGAACGGCGCGTCGGTTTCTAGAATATCGGCAACTAATGACGAACTACGTCCGGAACTGCGTTTGATTGCGCTGATATCTCATCGCGGGGGCAGGGGCACACCACGCCGTCTTGACGTGTCCGGTTGGCTCAGACAATTCTGAAGCCAACCGTGATGTTGCTTCTCTATCTGACCGTCATACAGGCCGTTCGCGGCACCGTCGTCAGCGCCGAGACCGGCCTGCCGCTCGGATACAGCGTTGTAGAGCTGCAACCAAACATCGGGCAGCGATTCGCAGATTCGTCCGGCGCGTTTGTGTTCTCCGCCGTGAGTCCAGGCACGTATGTTCTCAGCGTTCGCCAAATCGCGTACACCGCGCTCGATACGCAAATTGTCGTCCGGGACAATGAAGCAACTGTGGTGCGCGTCGCATTGCGACACCTGGCCGTCGAGCTTCCGCCGATCACGGTCACTGCTGCGCAATGCATCCATCCCGGCCCGCCTGATCCCACCGACACCGCCTTGGCTGCGGTGTTCGATCAGCTCCAGGAGAACGCGCGACGCGCCGTGCTGCTTGCCGATTCCTATCCGTTTCGCTACGTCCTCGAGCTCTCGGAGCGCACGGTCAATCAGCGCGGTGATACGGGGAAACCGGAGGTGCGACGGCTACACTTTTACAGCGAGGATCACCATCCCTACGCGGAAGGTCGCGTAGTCGAACCGGCGTGGGGACCATGGGGCGATCCCCAAACCACGGTCGTGATTCACAGCGCCGAGCTTCAGGATCTCGGCAACGCGAGGTTCATCGCGAATCATTGCTTCCGGTTGGCAGGGTTGGACACGCTGGCGGGCGATACATTGGTCCGCGTCGATTTCGAGCCGGCGAAGCGGATTGGCTCGCCCGACATGGCGGGCTCGGCATACCTCGATCGCACGACGTACGAGCTGCGCTATACAACGACGTCGCTCACCCGACCCGAGCGATCGGACATGAGCGACGTTCGTTCGATGACTTTCCTCACACGGTTCCGGAACATCGCGCCCGGCGTGCCGCTCCAAGACTCGCTGCGCGCCGTCACGATCTATCGTTACGGCGGCGACCGAGCCAAAATTGACACGCAGCGCACGCTGGACATTCACTTCAAGCGTGCGCCGCCGTGATCGTCTAGCTACTGTGCAGCTGCGGTCGCCACGTGGCTGGTATCCGGCCCGCTGGGACCGCCATACCCTCCGGAGCAGCCAGCCGTCGCGCTCGCGACGAGCAGGATTGCAGCCGCAACGAATGGAATGAGCCGGGCATACTTCATCGCGCGTTTCATGGTTTCCTCGATTTCAGGTCGTGAGGGTAGCCTGACAGAGCCCCATGTAATCGCGCAATCAGCCAGAAGTTGCGTATAGCCTAAACCCGTCTCTAGGAGCGGGCGGGGGTGTGGGTAGTGATCGAACAACATGCGCGCCGGACAGCGAGGGGGGGATATGGGGGCCTCTCAGGAGGCCACTCATGGCTCTGTCACTGCTCATCGCGCTGCTGCAATCGCCGGCCGTCGCGTCCGCCGCGCCGGCTCCTCATCCTACAGCGCCAGCCGGTTCAGTCCCTGCATGGACGCTGCACTTCACGGGCGATGTTCGCTGGCAGCAGATCACGCCCGCCGGCGCGCTGCTCGTCTCGACCGACGCTGCGCTCGCGGGCGTCGACATCGAGCGGGGTCAAATCGCCTGGCAGAAGAATGAGCTCGGCGGGCTTCCGATCGACAGCGTGCGCATGATCGAAGGCTCGTTGCTGATGGAGGCAGCGAAGCCCGGTCTCTCGATGATTTTCGACCCCGTGACGGGCACCGTGCTCTTCGACTCCCGCAAACTCAATCTCACACAGGTCGTGACGCGCCGAGTGTTGCCGCAATCGGGCACTCTGCTCGTGCATGGCCGGCGTGCCTCGGGTCCTCCCGTCGCGGCGCTCTACGATCTGAGCACCGGGACGCAGCGCTGGGTCAGCGATTCACTCTTTCAACAAACCGAGCCAAAGAAGGGCGGACTCGGCGGTCTCATGCAGGGGCTCGTGCGCGCGGCCGCGGGCGGCACGACACTCGAGGTTCTCCAGGCCGGCCCGGACGTGATCGTCGTGTACACACTGATGGGCTTGCGCGCGATGGATGCGAAGACCGGCGCCATCCGGTGGGCGGCCAGCCTGCAGATGGCCCGCTCCGGCGCCGTCCCGCACAAGGTTCACCTCTATCAATCGATCGCGAAGAAAGACCGGATCTACGTCAGCTACGACGAACGCCTCATGGCCTACAGTCTTGCCGATGGCAAGCCACTCTGGGCCAAGCCGGCGACCGTCGACGGCTGGATTCGTGACATCGTCCAGCATCCGGCGGGGATTGTCATGCTGACCGAAGGACCGCCCCCGAATGAGGCGACCGGCAACGTCAAAATCGTCAACGGGGTGGTGCAGACCGGCCTCAACGTCGCCCGGTACGACGACGGCACGACGATCGCGCCGAAACCGCTCCGGATGCGCGGCGACGTCATCGACGCCATGATGGCGGGCGACGCGGTCGTGCTCGCCGTCGATGCCGACAACAAGACGTACGTCAACGTGCTGAACGTCGCGACCGCGGACCTGCGCCTGCAGAAAGACGTGAAGATCAAAGGGCTCCTCGATTACGCGGAGCTGACGCCGGCAGGATTGCTGTATATCTCGAAGCCCGATGCATCGACGAACGCGGAAGTCAACGTGATCGATCTCGCGAGCGGCCAGCCCAAGTTCAAGGACGCAATCGAGAGCGGCAAGCCGCTGAGCTCGAGCGACTACAAGGCCGACCGCTACCGGCTGCACCACGTCATCGAAGGCGCGACGCTCTACGTCTTCGCGAACCACGACCACCGGTTGTACGCGGTGAATCGCCAGGATGGGACGTACCGCGCGCTGAGCCCCGAGGTCAAGATGCAGGGCGACGAAGATCCGACCGGCATGGAGCTGCGTCCGTCCGGGATCGTGCTGACCGCGCCCCAGAACCTCGTGCTGCTCGGCCGTGACGGTCAGATCAAGCAGCAGGTTTACAATCCCGCGCCGCAGCTGCCGGGTCTGCTGCGCGCGCTCTATCGCGTGCAGTCGATCCGTGCCGGCCTGTATGGTGCGGCCGCGTCGTCCTACGGTGACGCGTTCGCGCAGGCTTCGCGCACCGCGTCCGACACGGTTGCCCGCCAGATCTACGGCCAGCTCGCCAGCGCGTACACGCAGGGCGGGGCACAGCTCCAGGGCTATTCGACTCAGGCCGCGGCGCTGGCCAGCAAACGCTTCAAGGCGTCGCTGACGTCGGCCAGCTCGGTGTTCATGCTCACGCGTTCGCCCGACGGCAATGGCAACGTGCTCCTCCAGATCGACAAGGACAACGCCCAGCCACGCGCGCGAGTGGATCTCGGCAAGGAGCGTGAGCCCGTGTATGCCGTGGATGATATTGCCGGGATGCTGTTTCTGAGGACGACGACCGGCACCCTGGTGGGCTACCGGCTCTGATCAATGATCACTGATCAGTGATCACTGATCAGTGATCATTCGCGCTTAGGGCGTGGTGACCGATCTAATCGTAAAGGGCGCGCTGGTAACGCTCGTCGCGCCGCTCGCGCTGGCTTGGAGTGTGTAGCTCCCCGCCTTATCGATCGTCAGGTTGCCGAACGTTGCGACGCCGCTCGCCGCGCGCACCGTGGTTGTGCCACCAAGCCCCGCCCCCGTGGTGTTCGCGCCGAGTGTAATCGTGATCGCGCCGCTGAAGGTCGTGTCGAGGCGGCTCACGGAATCGATCGCGCCGACTACGATCGGGGCCAGTGTTTGTCCGGCGGTCGCCGAGCTGGGCTGACCGAAGAAGCTCAGCACCACGCCAGAGCTGCCGTTCCCGCCACCGCCGTTGATGGCGAGACCGCCGTTGCCTGGAATCATGCCGAGAATCCCTGATCCGGATTCGCATCCAGTGATCACGAGCATGATCAGCGTTCGGACCACGGTGGATCGCGTGAGGTGTTTGTAGCGCATAAGTCGCGTACCCATAGAACCTTCTCCCGTTCCTGAGGGACGCGAATCATCCGCACACGTTAAACGGCTAATGCTTTTCTCTCGCCCAAAATTCCTCCTCCGGAGGCATGGTTTCATTTGGAACTGCCCCTGAGTCTGCGAATTGTTCGTCACAGGGGCAAATCAGTGCTACGCAATCTTCTGTGGACAGTCACGTTCCTTGCAGTTCCCAGCGCCGGTTTCGCGCAAAGTGCCGGCACCGGGCGTGGTGATCCGCCGACGGTCCGGGCGGATGGGATCGGGTCGGTGTTGGTGGCCGTCATTTCGGATCCCATCGGCGACTTCATTGTGGCCCGTCGGGATGCCAATCAAGTGATCTGGGTCGCGCCCGATGGCCGCAGACAGGTGATCGCGCAGAGTGTGCCAAATCCGGCCGCACTCGGCTGGGACATCTTCGCGAATCTCTTGATCGTTGGTACGCACGGCGTCTACAAGATGGACCCGCAGGGCCATGTCACACAGCTCATTACACATGACGACCTGACCGATATCGCGCTCGCCCCCGACGGCTCCATCTGGGTCAGCGACGGGCAGTCGATGATCCATCACTACGATCCGCTCGGTCATCTGATTGCGGACATCAGTATCAACAACCCCAATCACGCGGGTGTGGGAGTGATCGCGATCGGACCGAGCGGCGACGTCTTTTACACGCAGAGCAACAACACCGGGAGCATTGGGACGACAGTCTACAAGCTTTCGGGCGGCACGGGACAGGCGGTGTTCAGCACGCCATTTCAGTTCGTGTCCGACATCGCCATCGATGCGAATGGCGATTTCTACCTGACGAACCCCGGAGTTGTTACCACCGATGGCGGCGTATATCGGTACAGCCAGTTCGGTGTG
>DASZNX010000217.1:0-2464 GCA_035551075.1 Gemmatimonadales bacterium
TCGCTCCCGGTCACGGTGAGTCGCACGGTCGCGGCGAGTGATCCGTTCTACCTGACGAATACCGACATTCGCGCCGATGCGCTGCCGGGATTGCGCCGCCCGCATGCCACCAACACGGCGTACACATTCGCCGCCCGGCACATCCGCCGCTCGCCGCGACTGCTCTCACGGATTCTCATCGATCCCCTGTCCCTGAGCGGCGCGTTCAATACCGGGGGCTCCCGCTCCGAGCTGGCGCAGGCGACCGGCTCGGCGTACGGCCTCAATCTCGACTGGACGCTCGTTCCCGCCGCGCGTACGCTGCGATTTGCCGGCGTGAACCTGCGCCTCAATCCGTCGACGTTGAACTTTCGATCCGGATTCTCGGCCACGGATGCGCAGCGGTTCACGTTTACCGTCCCCATTCCGCGCATCGACGACACCTTGCCGCCCTCGCTCTCGAAGACGCGGTTATGGCGGAATTCCGGCCGGGTCGATCTGCTGCCGCTGACAGGCCTCCAGCTCAGCGTCGAGGCCGTGTCCACGCGAGACCTGCGCGACTACGGGGATTCGACCACCATGGGCCGCCTGTTGCGCGAAGAGCGCGAGACATTCCTCGGCAAGGATGTCGGTGTCGAGACGCAGCGTTCGTTGACCAGCTCGTTCAACCTGACGCCGCGCGTCCTTGGCTGGCTCCGGCCACGGTTTGCGGCTCTTTCGGGATTCACGTTCACGCGCGATCCCAACGCTCGGCAGCCGGTCCGGACGAACGGCGACAGCGCAGGAGAGTTTCGCGTCCCGGCGGCATTCAACAATACCCGGCGCGTGGATCTCGGCGGGCAGCTCGACCTCGGCGGGCTGGCCAAAAGCATTCTGGGCGACTCATCGCGCCTGGCTTCGCTGTTCACGCGGATTGCGCCGCTGGACCTGGCGTTCGGGCGGCAGCGGGGCTCCAGCTTCAATCTCGCCACGGATCTGCCGGGCCTCGGCTACCGGCTGGGGTTCGGCAATATGGACGCGTTCCGCACGGTCAACGGACAGCTCGCGACGTCGGCCGTCGAAAATAAAATCTTCAGCGCGGGCAGTGGCCTCACGCTGGGTTTGGGCCTGCGCGCGACGGCAACGTTCCGGCAAACCGATAACGTCGCCTGGACCCTGCGATCCGACGAGCAGGTGCCATTGCGCTCCCACACCCAGGACTGGCCGAGCGGCCAGGTTGGCTGGACGCTCACCCCGTCGAAACAGGGCGTCGGCAAATTCATTCCCCGCATCGCCGCGCAGGTGACATATCGGAAATCGCAAACGAAGGTCGAGCAGCCCACGTTCGAGTCGGGCAGAAGCGTGGTGACGCACACGACCGACGAGGCCTTGAATCCATCGCTCTCGTTGACACTGCTCGGAGGACTCCTGGTCACGACGGATTGGGCGCGGGCACAGGGCGATCGTCTGGCCGCTGGCAGCCTGTTTCGCAGCGAGCGCAACGCCCAGAATACGACGCTGTCGTTCTCGTTCAAGCCGCCGGGCGGTGGCGTCGGGCGCTGGCGGTCCAACATCCGGACCAACGCGGGGTACACCGTTACAGCCAATACGACCTGCTTGCAGAGCGCGGCAGCGGCCGGCTGCGTCCCGTACGTAGACAGCCGTCAGGCGCAGGCGCAGCTTACCATGGACACCGACCTCCCCTCGAACATGGGCGCGGGACTGCAGATGGCATACGTGCTGAATGAGGAGCGCCAGACGAACCGCAAGATCTCACAGTTTGTGATTACGGCGTTTGTCCAGCTGTCGACCAGTGTGGGGCAACTGAAATGAGTGACCGCGGGTCGTACCCCTCGCTCCGCTCGGGGCAGGCTCACGCATGACGTACGACGCGGTGCTGCGCGGTGCGTCGTGCGGGGTGCTCCTGTTCGCTCTGGGCTGCCAGGCGCGCGCGAACGGTGACGCGAAGCGCAGCGGAGGGCCGACGGAGTTCAATGGGACCACGGCGTTCAGTTACATCGAAAAGCAAATGTCCTTCGGCCCGCGTATCCCCAACACGCCGGGCCATGAGCAGGCCGCCGACTGGCTGCTGAGCGAGCTACGGGCGCGGGCGGATACCGTGATCGTGCAGGACATTCGGCACGTCACGCACAAGGGCGACACGCTTCATCTGCGGAACTTCTTCGCGCGATTCCGGCCGCAGGCCACGGAGCGCGTGCTGTTCCTGGCGCATTGGGACACGAGGCCGATGGCCGATCGCAGTATGAACGTCGCGCAGCAGCGAATGCCGGTGCCCGGCGCGAACGACGGAGCATCGGGCGTCGCGGTGCTGCTGGGCGTTGCGGATGCCCTCAAGGCGCAACCGCCGGCAAACGGCGTGGATCTCCTGTTTGTGGACGGAGAGGACTACGGCGACTTCGCGGATACCAACGACGTTCTGATCGGATCGCGCTGGTTCGCGTCCCATCTGCCGCCCGGCTATCAACCGCTCTTCGCGGTGCTGTTC
>DASZNX010000218.1:0-2432 GCA_035551075.1 Gemmatimonadales bacterium
CTCTCAGCTACTCCCTCGCCAATCGTTAGCTTTCCTGCCCATGCCCCGGGTCCACGTCACGTCTGAAATCGGCGCGCTGCGCTCGGTGCTGGTCCACACGCCGGGGAAAGAGCTGGTCGCCGTCACTCCCGGCACGCGCGAAGATTATCTCTACGACGACATCATCGATCTGGAGATCGCCCAGCGTGAGCACCGGCGCCTCGTGGCCGTGCTGGAGCGCTTCGCGGAAGTGCACGAAGTGCGGGACTCGCTCGCCGAGATCGCCGGCCGCCCCGAGGTCCGGGAATTCGTGACGACCCGCGCGCTCGAAGTCGTGCCGTCGGATGCGCTGGCCAAACAGTTTGCCGCGCTTTCATCGGAAGAATTCGTCGCGCTCATGGTCGAGGGCGCCCTGGAAGATGGCGGCCCGATCGCTCGCGCGTTGAACGAGGTGGCGTACGCGCTGCCGCCGCTGCCTAATCTGTTTTTCACTCGCGACATCGGCATTGTGATCGGCGAGCACGCCGTCATTGGCTCGATGCGGCACGGCGTGCGGTGGACCGAAGAGCTGCTGATCAAAGCGCTGTTTCATTTCGACGCGAAGTTCGAGAACGCGGGAATCCTCTACGACGGCTCCGAGGAAAAGCGCTTGAACTACACGCTCGAGGGCGGGGACGTGCATCCCGTCCGTCCTGACCTGATGGTTCTCGGCTTCAGTGAGCGCTCGAGCCCGGCGGCGCTCGATTTGCTCTGCGATCTCGTCTTCCAGCACTGCGGTGTGACCGACGTCATCATCGTGGTGCTCCCCGCTGAAAAGACGGCGATTCATCTCGACATGATTTTCACGCAGGTGGATCGCGAGCTGTGCGTAGTCTATCCGCCGCACTTTGTCGGCCCCGAGCGCCTCGCGGTGCTCCATCGGAAGAAGCGCTCGAAAGGGGTCAAGGAAGTGCCGAACTTTTTCGCGGCGATGCAGGCTGTCGACCACCCGCTCGAGCCGATCTTCTGCGGCGGCAACCAGCGCACCGTCCAAGAACGCGAGCAGTGGGCCTCGGCATGCAACTCGTTCGCAGTCCGGCCCGGTGTGGTACTGAGCTACGATCGCAACGACGCCACGCTCAACGAGCTGGCCAACGCGGGGTTCCGTCTCGTCTCCGCGGTCAATTTGTTGACGGGTGACGAGACCCTGGATGACGGCGAGCGTGCGGTCATCTCGATCGATGGCAGCGAGCTGGTGCGCGGCGGCGGTGGGCCCCGGTGCATGACCTTGCCGCTGAGACGGGACGACCTCTGACCGGTCTCGCGGCGGTGCCGTCGTCATCGCTCGCCTCACGAGCGGTCTCGTTCCTCCAAACCGGACCGGCCGGGAGTCTGACAATCGTGCGCGACGTGCTGGGCATCGCCCAGGCCAATCGCCACACGGCCGACCGCATTGCCGCGACGCTGCTCGCGCCCGACCCCCGCTTCGCGCGTACCACCGACGGACGGTGGGCGCTGGCCACGCCGCCGCCGGAGTCGAGCCCGGCACTCGATGCGTGCCGGTGGGCCATTGTGGACGTCGAAACCACGGGGGTTCGCGCGTTCCGCGGCGATCGCATCATGGAGATTGCGGTCGTGCGAGTGGATGGAACCGTCGCGTTTCATTCCCTGGTGAATCCGGGAATCGCCATTCCGCAATTCGTGGCGGGCCTGACCGGCATCGATGCGCGCATGGTGCGGAACGCGCCGCCGTTCGAAGACATCGTGGACGATCTGCTGGCCGCGCTCGAGGGCTCGGTATTTGTCGCGCACAACGCACGCTTCGATTGGGCGTTCGTGTCAACGGAGATCGAGCGCGCGCGGGGCCTCCTGCTCCAGGGACCGCGTGTCTGCACCGTGAGACTCGCGCGCAAACTGCTTCCCGATCTGCCGCGCCGAAACCTGGATACTGTCAGCTATCACTTTGGCATCGAAATCGAGGGTCGGCACCGGGCCACCCCGGACGCTGTCGCGGCGGCAAAATGCTTGGCGAAGCTCCTGAGCATGGCTCAGACCAATGGCGCCCGCACTCTTCACGACCTTTAGGGTCGGGCGGCTGACGTGCCACGCCCTGGAAGGCGGAATGCAGCGCCTGGACGGCGGGGCGATGTTCGGCGTGGTCCCGAAGGTCTTATGGGAGCGACGCATTCCGGCGGACGACCGCAATCGGATTCCGCTCGCCTTGCGCTGTCTGCTCGTGGAGCATGACGACGGGTTGGTATTGATTGATACCGGACTCGGTAACAAAGAAGACCCCAAGTTCATCGACATTTATGGTGTGCAGAACAAGGGGACCAAGGGCCCAACGCAGCTCGAGGATGCGATCAGCGCCGTCGGGTACCGAGCGGCCGATATCCGCTGGGTGATCAACACCCATCTCCACTTCGACCACGCCGGCGGCCATCGGTTCCGGGACCCCTCGGGCCGTGTGGCGC
>DASZNX010000219.1:0-27896 GCA_035551075.1 Gemmatimonadales bacterium
GGAGATGCCGGCCCAGAGGACGTTTTCGGCGTGGAACCAGTGGGGGCTGTCCGAGACGCGATAATCGATCGCATACGAGGTGAGTACGGCCGGCCGCCACAGCGCCCCGCCGAATGACATCGGCCAGTAGGGCTCCTTCAGCACGGAGGACAGCGATGGCGGGTGATGGAGCAGCGGCCGCTGCTGAATTACCCAGACATCGTCCGAGACAAATTGATTGTGAACGGAAGGCGCAGCGACCGCGAGTGCGAGGAGACCAACTGCGATGATGGCCCGCGGGGTGGTTATTCCCACTCTATTGTCGCGGGAGGCTTCGAGCTGACGTCATACGCCACGCGATTCACTCCGCGAACTTCGTTGATGATGCGGTTACTGATCCGGCCCAGCACGTCATGCGGAAACTGAAACCAGTCTGCGGTCATGCCGTCGCGGCTTGTCACGGCGCGCAGCGCCACCACGTTGTCGTACGTGCGGCCATCGCCCATGACACCGACCGACTTGATCGGCAACAACACGGCAAACGCCTGCCAGATCTGGTCGTACAGGCCGGCCGCCCGGATTTCCTCCAGATAGATGGCGTCCACGCGCCGCAGCAGATCGAGGCGTTCTTCGTTCACCGCGCCGAGCACCCGAATGGCGAGTCCCGGACCGGGGAACGGATGGCGTCCGACGATTTCGTCCGGCAAGCCCAGCTCGCGGCCGACCTGCCGCACTTCATCCTTGAACAGCTCGCGCAGCGGCTCGATCAGCTTCCATGGAAGATTGGGCCGCAGGCCGCCGACGTTGTGATGCGTCTTGATCGTTGCCGAGGGGCCGCCCTTGGGTGATGTCGACTCGATGACGTCGGGATAGAGCGTGCCCTGCACCAGGAACCCGACGTTGCCCTCGACGTGCCGGGCGGCATCCTCGAAGACATCGATGAAGGTGTGGCCGATCCGGCGGCGCTTTTCCTCGGGGTCCTCGACATCCTTGAGCTCGCGCAGAAAGCGGTGCGTGGCGTCCACGACCCGCAGGTCCATGCCGAGGTGGGCGCGGAAAGTCTGTTCGACCTGCTCGCGCTCACCGCGGCGCAAGAGGCCGTGGTCCACGAAGACGCACGTCAGCCGGTTCCCAATCGCGCGATGGACCAGGGCGGCGGCCACGGCGGAGTCGACGCCGCCCGACAATCCGCAAATCGCCCGGCCGGTGGGCCCGACCAGCTCGCGGATGCGCGCGACCTCGTGGTCGACAAAGTGACCCGGCGTCCAATCAGGGGCGCAGTCACAAATGTCGAAGAGGAAGTTGTGCAGGATCTCGCCACCGCGGGGCGTGTGCGCAACCTCGGGATGGAACAGGACTCCGTACACCGGTTTGTTGTCGTGCTGCATCGCGGCCACCGGGGCGTTGGCGCTCGTCGCCGTCACCCGGAAGCGGGGTGGCGGCTCCTCGATCCGGTCCCCGTGGCTCGCCCAAACGATGGCGGTGGCATGCGGCTCGAATCCCGCGAACAATCCCTTGTTCTCACGGATCGCAATTTCGGCGCGGCCGTATTCTCGCTCGTTTGAGGGCACGACCTTCCCTCCCGCAAGCCGCGCCACGAGCTGCATGCCGTAGCAGATGCCCAGCACGGGCATGCCGAGATCGAGGATTGCCGGATCGGCGGTCGGTGCCCCGGCATCGAACACCGAGCTTGGGCCGCCGGAGAGGATGATGCCCTTCGGGTCGAATCGGCGGATGAAGGTGAGGTCGGAACCCTTCGCGGCGGGATGAATTTCGCAGTACACACTCGCTTCGCGAATCCGCCGCGCAATGAGCTGCGTGAATTGTGAGCCGTAATCGAGGATGAGTATGCGATTCACGCCTTGTACCACGTCGTCGGTTCGGCGGTCTCGCCGCGCACCAGGTCATCGAGCGTCTCGCGTTGGCGCGCGACGTAGTAGCGATCGCCATCGACGACCACCTCCGGCGCGCGCGGCCGCTGATTGTAGGTCGAGGACATTACGAACCCGTACGCGCCGGTGCCGAGCACTGCGAGCACTTCGCCCGGACCCACCGACACGAGCTTGCGATCGAGCGCGAGAAAGTCGCCTGTTTCACAAATCGGTCCGACGACATTCACCGTTTCCTCCGGCCGTTTGCCGTCACGCAACGGGATGATCTCGTGATGCGCATTGTAATGGCTGGGTCGCACGAAATCCGACATCCCGGCGTCCACGATCACGTATTCCTTGCCACCGGCGTGCTTCCGATAGAGCACGCGAGTGAGCAACACGCCAGCGTTGGCGACGAGGTAGCGGCCGGGTTCGCACAACAGACCGAGTCCGGCCGCGGCCACCGCCGGTACGACCGCCTCCGCGAACGTCTTGGGACTCGGCGCCTTCTCGTTGTGGTAACGCACACCCAGGCCGCCCCCGACGTCGAGTGCCTCGAGCGTGCTGATTCCGGATGCGCGTATCGCGCTGACCAGCTCGAGCAGCTTGATCGTGCCCCGGTGGTAGGGCGTGACGTCGGTAATCTGCGAGCCGATGTGCATCGCCAGACCGCGGAGCACGAGGCGCGGCTCGCCCGCGATCCGTTTGGCGACCTCGACGACCTCGTCGAACGGGATGCCGAATTTGGCCGTCTTTTCGCCGGTCTTCATGTACAGATGCGACTCGATGGCCACATCGGGATTGACGCGAATACCGACCCGCGCGAGGGTCTTCAGGTCATTGGCGACAGCGGTGAGCGTGTCCAGCTCACTCGTCGATTCGACGTTGATGAAGCCGACGCCCGCCCGGATCGCCTCCGCGATTTCGACGGTCGTCTTCCCCACGCCTGAGAATACGATGCCGTCGGGGTCGAACTTTGCCATGAGCACGCGCCGGAGCTCGCCCACCGACACGATGTCGGCGCCCGCGCCCAGCTGCTTGAGCACCCGCAACACGCCGAGATTGCCGTTCGCCTTCACGGAATAACAGATCCGGTGCGGGATGCCGTGGAGGGCGTCGTCGAGCGCGTTGTACTGCGCGCGAATCAGATTGGCACTGTAGACGTACGCGGGGGTCCCGATGCGATCCGCGATTGCCTGGAGCAATCCCGGATCGAACCCTAGTACGCCTGTGCCCACACAGCCTCCGCGACGCTGGGGGCGCCGCACCACATGCACGTGCGCGGCGCTTCTTTGCTGCGGAACTCGGGATCGGGCAGGACGCGAATCGTCGCGTTGGTCTGCTGCTTGATCTCCGTCTCACAGGCGGGATCGCCGCAGAATCCGCCGTAGGCGAAGCCGCCGCTCCCCTGCATGAACTCGAGGAACTGGGCTTTGGTGGCGCCGCGGATCGAGTTTTTCTCGCGTCGCTCGCGCGCGGCGGCGAAGAGCGTTGCCTGGATTTCGTCGAGCGCCGTGGTCACCGAACGAGTGATGCCCTGCAAGGACGTGGGTGCCTTCCCGCCGGTGCGGCGCGCAAGGACCGCCTGTCCGCTCGCCACATCGCGCGGACCGATTTCCAGCCTGACCGGAACGCCGAGCGCCTCCCACTCGAAATACTTCGCGCCGGGCTTCATGCTGTCGCGCAGATCGAGCTCCACGCGTAGGCCGGCCTGTTCGAGCTCCGCCTTTACCTGAGACCCGACACCAGACACCTGCCCTCGCTCGCCGTCTGTTTTCCAGATCGGAACGATGACGACCTGCACGGGCGCGAGCTTCGGGGGCGCGACGAGCCCGTTGTCGTCCGAGTGAGTCATGATCAAGCCGCCGATCAAGCGGGTCGACACGCCCCAGGAGGTGTTCCAGACATATTCGAGCCCGCCGGCCGCCGTCTGGTATTGCACGGTGAACGCCTTGGCGAAGTTTTGGCCGAGATTGTGGGAGGTCCCCGCCTGGAGCGCTTTGTTGTCCTGCATCAGCGCTTCGATCGCATATGTGCGCAGGGCGCCGGCGAACCTCTCGCTTTCCGTCTTGACGCCGGTGAGCACGGGCATGGCCATCCACTCTTCGGCAAAGCGACGATAGATGCCGAGAATGGTCTTGGCTTCGCGCTCGGCATCCGCCTCATCGACGTGCGCCGTGTGCCCTTCCTGCCACAGGAACTCGGTGGTCCGCAGGAACAGGCGGGTGCGCAGCTCCCAGCGCACGACGTTCGCCCACTGGTTCAGGAGCAGCGGCAAATCGCGGTAGCTCTGGATCCACTTGGCGAACATCGCGTAAATGATCGTCTCCGACGTGGGCCGGACGACGAGCGGCTCCTCGAGCGCCGAGGTGGGGTCGACGGCAATCGCTGCCGTTCCCTCTTTCCCGGTGGCGCGCAGTCGCGTATGCGTCACGAGCGCCACTTCTTTGGCGAAGCCCTCGACGTGCTCGGCCTCCTTGGCGAGAAAGCTCATCGGGATGAACAGCGGGAAATAGGCGTTCCGGTGACCGGTCGCGCGGAACATGTCGTCCAGGGCCCGCTGCATCAGCTCCCAAATCCGGTAGCCGTGCGGCCGAATCACCATGCAGCCGCGCACGGGCGAATAATCCGCCAGCTGCGCCTGCGTAATGACGTCCCCGTACCACTCGCTGAAATCCTTCGCTCGTGGCGTGATCTGTTTCGCTTGTGCCATCAATCGAAATATCCGTCGAGCAGCTTGTCGATCGGTACCTTGGCTTCGGTGCCGGCCCGCAGGTCCCGAACGACCGCCAGGCCTACTTTGCGCTCGTCGGGCCCGATGATGACGGCCCGTGACGCGCCACGCGATGACGCGAGCTCGAGCTGTTTGCGTACTCCCGCATGCCGGAGCCCATACTCCACCGCGATGCCCTTCTCGCGCATCGCGTGCGCAAGCCGGAGCATGGTCGGCATGTCTTCCCCGCCGACCGCCACTAAAAAGGCGCCGAGCTCGATCGACGCCTTGGGGGCTACGCCGCGCTCCTTGAGGAGCTCGCTCAGTACAACATCGCCCATGCCGAATCCCAGCGCGGGCAGATCGAGCAGCCCGTCGTAACGGCCGCCTCCCGCGATGGCGCGCAGCGCTTTCTGCGCATCGAACAGCTCCCACACGATGCCCGTGTAGTAGGCCAGGCCGCGCACGATCGTCAGGTCGATCGACACAAAATCAGCGAGACCCATCGCCTCGAGCGCCTGTACCGCCTCGCCCAAAGGCTCGGCCGCCTCACCGGCGGCCTCGATCGCTTCCTTACCACGCAGACCCGCGACCTCGAAGACGGCTGCCGTTTCCCGTCTCGCGTATCCCGCTTCCTTCAGCATCTCTTCCAGCACGTTGCGAGGCACACGCTCGCTGCGGTCGATCACCGCGAAGGCGGCCGGCAGCTGACCTTCGGTTAGGCCGCGAGACGTCAGCAAAGATTTCAGCACACGGCGATCTGAAACCCGCAATTGCACATCCTTGGGACCCAGGCCGAATGCCCGCATAATGTCTACCGCTGCGGCCATCAACTCCGCATCAGCCAGGGGAGCTGCCTCTCCGATGATGTCCATGTTGAGCTGAAAGTGCTCGCGGAGCCGGCCGCGCTGCTGGCGTTCATAGCGAAACAGCTGCGGAATCGAAAACCACCGGATCGGCTTCTTGAGCGCCTGCACCCGAGCCGCGACCATGCGGGCCAGGGTGGGTGTCATCTCGGGCCTCAAAGCGACCTCACGGTCGCCCTTGTCCCGAAACGAATACAGCTGCTGGACGATCTCGTCACCGCTCTTCTTCGTGTACATCTCGAGCGATTCGAGGGGCGGCCCATCGTACTCCTCGAACCCGTAGCGCTGGGCGACGCTGCGCCAGGTAGCGAAGATGTGGTTTCGGAGAGTCAGGTCTTCAGGGTAGAAGTCACGAAAGCCGGGTAGGGCTTTTCCTTGCATCGCAACAACTTAACCGACCGGCGCGAAGCCGGGCAAGCGAGCCATCGCGTCGCCGACGGTGTGAAACGATCCAGTAACGAGGATCGTGCCGGCGCCCACCTGAATGTCTTCGAGCGCGTGCGTAAAGTCGGGATCGAACTGCAACAACGCGTCCACGTCCTCGAGAGACCAGCGCTGCATCACTGGAATCGAAGGTGGCACCGTGAGGACCAGCTTGTCGACCGCAGGTCGTAACGTGGCGAGCATGCCGCGCCAATCCTTGTCGTTGCGGATGCCCACGAGCGCATGCACGGGGCGCGGGAGTGGCGGATCGGCGGACAGGACGGCCGCGGCTACCACGTTCATACCGTCGGGATTGTGCGCGACGTCGAAAACCCACTTGCCCCGCACTTCAAAGCGGCCAGGGATATAGGCGTCCGCGAAACTGGCCGGGAAATTCTTCCCCACCGGGCCGAATGGCTTGGGCAAAGCGTTCAACACCGCATGCGCGACCAGTGCATTGGCAATCTGATGCCTCCCGCGCAGCCCCAGATGCGTATCACGCCTCGGCCGCAGCGCCGTATCCACCGTGATGATCGGCTCGGCGCCGCGGCGCTTTGCCTCCTTTACCAGCTCGGCCCGAATCTCGGGATCCCCCTCGCCGGTGACAAAGGGGACCTTCGGTTTGGCAATACCCGCCTTCTCGCGGGCGATGCCTTTCAGGTCGTTGCCCAGGTAGTCCGTATGCTCGAGCGCAATCTTGGTGACCGCGCTGACGAGCGGCGTCAACACATTCGTGGCATCGAGGCGGCCCCCCAGCCCGACTTCGATCACAGCAATGTCCACCCCCCGAGCCGCGAGATCGGCAAAGGCGATGGCGGTGGTGGCCTCGAAGAAGCTCGCGTCGAGTCGCTCGATATGCGGTTTGAGCAGGACCGTCCACTGGGTGAATGCCGCCTCGGTAATGGGCACGCCGTTGACAGTGATTCGCTCGGTGGGCGAAACGAGATGCGGTGAGGTGTAGAGTCCCACCCGGAAGCCCCTGGTTTCCAGCTCATGTGCTACAAAGGCGCAAGTCGAGCCTTTTCCGTTTGTGCCGCCGATGTGAATCGTGGGAAAGTGTCGCTCGGGACGGCCAAGTACGTCGAGCAGTCCCTCGGTGGGCCCGAGGCTCCATTTGATGCGTCCGGCTTGTCTGGCGAAGAGGTACTGGCAGGCGTCTTCGAAGGTCAGTCGGCGGCCTCAGCCGGCCATGCGCCGGTCATATGCCGCAGCAGCTGCGCGGTGGTATCGCGTAACTCGCCGCGGGGAACGACGGCGTCGATCATGCCGTGCTCGAGCAGGAACTCGGCAGTCTGGAAGCCTTCCGGCAGGTCCTGGCCGATCGTCTGCTTGATGACGCGAGGCCCGGCAAAACCGATCACCGCGCCGGGCTCCGCGAGAATCGTGTCGCCCTGCATGGCGTAGGAGGCCGATACGCCGCCGGTCGTCGGATTGGTCAGAACCGAGACAAATGGCACCCCAGCCCCCTGCAGCTCGGCCACCACCACCGACGTTTTTGCCATTTGCATGAGCGACAGGACCCCCTCCTGCATTCGGGCGCCGCCGGAAGCCGAGATGAGGATCAGGGGGGTACGCTTGTCGATCGCGTAGCGCGTTAGCCGGGCGATCTTCTCGCCGACCACAGACCCCATCGAGCCACCCATGAAGCCGAAGTCCATCACGCCCAGACTGATGGACATGCCGTGCAGGCGTGCGTACCCGGTGCGGATCGCGTCCAATGGGCCGGCCTTTTTCACGGCGGCCTGCACGCGGTCGGCATAGTTCTCGAATTTCAGGGGGTCGGCGGATTTCAGCGAGGAAAACAGCTCGTGCCAGGAACCTTCATCGACCAGCAGGTCGATGTATTCCTGAGCCGTGATTCGGCGATGGAAACCGCAGTTCGGGCAAACATTCAAGGCGCGGACGAACCGCTCCCGAATGTCTACATGCCCGCACTGATCACATTTTTCCCACGCGTCCGCCGGGATCTCGAGCTTTACTCGCTCTGAAGTGCGCGGCTTCCGCTCTTTTTTGAACCAGGCCATTCGCGCCATAGAGTGACGAAGCGCACAATCTGTAATCGACGCATGGCCGACGCCAGCCCCAAAGACTTAACTCATTGTCCCAACTCGCCATACCCGCCTTGGCGAGATTCCCACGCGACTCGCAACGCGATTCCGACGCCGATCGAGCAGGCGAGCAGGAATGAGCCGCCATAGGAGAAGAACGGCAGCGGAATGCCGGTGATCGGCATCAGGTTGATGGTCATTCCCACATTTTCGAAGATGTGAGTGAAGAGCAGGCCGGCGATGCCGAACACGCAGAGACTCGAGAACGGGTCGGTGGCCCGGCGCGCGATGCGCAGCAGGGTAAAGAGGAGCCATCCGAACAAAGCCAGCGCGACCAGGACACCGAGAAACCCAAGCTCCTCTCCCACAATCGAGAAGATGAAATCGGTATGCTGGGCCGGCAGGAACGCCAGCCGCTTCTGCGTCCCCTCGGTGAACCCTTTGCCCAACAAGCCACCCGAGCCGACGGCGACTCTCGACTGAATCACGTGCCATCCCGCGGCGCGTGGGTCGACATCGGGGTTGAGAAACGCGAGCAAGCGGTTCTGCTGGTACGGCGCCAGGCGATTCCACATGGGGAGCGCAATGACGCCGCCCAGCACGTTCAGGCCCATGATGGCGATGCTCTCCCACAGGTAGGGCCGCCACCACAACAGCAGGATTGCGAGGACGGCGATCCAGACGCCCCAGGCGACGGTCGAGAACGCCAGGGCGAGGCCGATGACGGGTGAGGCGAGCAAGACCAGCAGGGACGGCTTCGTCCCCGCCCAGAACAGCATGAAGAAGAGGATCGCCACAAATACGATGGCGGAGCCGAGGTCCGGCTGCTTGAGCACCAGCAGGCAGGGCAATCCCGCGATGACCGCGGGGACAAACAGGTCCCGCAATGTCGATGGCGCCTCCCGTAACCCCGCCAGCCAGCGCGCGAGCATCAGCACGACCGCCAGCTTGGCGAGCTCAGCGGGTTGGCCGAGGCGATGCCCGCCGATCGCGAGCCATGATCTCGAACCGGCGGCGGTCCCCGCCCCTGTCCCGAAGGCGAGCGTGAGCAGGAGCAGGACGACCGTAATCGCGTATGCAAAGGGGGTGGCCCATTCGAGCATGCGCGGTGAGGTCCGGACCATCAGCGCCGCAACGATGAAGCCGAGCCCCAGCCAGACGAGCTGCCGCTGCCAGATCGTGGCGACGAACGTGGGGACATCGGTCTGACCGGCGGAGTACAGCGTCGCCAGCCCGTACAGCGCCAGCGCGCTCACCGAGGCGACGAGCGACTTATCGAGCTGGCGGACGCGGGAGAACAGTGTCGGGCCGTGCGGGAGAGGGAGTCGCGCTGTCCGGGGGGAACTGCGGCAGCTGGAACGGCTGCGGCGCAGAGTCGGCGGGCACGTCGACCCGGATGTTCTGAAAGCGCGTGTCCTCGATGCCGAGGTAATGCGCGATGGTGCGGGCGACAAGCGGCGCCACGGCCGTGCCGTGGTGGGCAAACTCGATGATCGCACCGACTACGATCTCGGGCTTGTCGGCCGGAGCGAATCCGATGAACCAGCCGTGATCGGGGCCGTGCGGGTTTTGCGCGGTGCCCGTCTTGCCGGCGATCGTGAGCGCCGCGAGGCGCGATCCGCGCGCGGTCCCCTGCTCAACAACGGCAATCATCGCGCGCCTGAGCCAGCCGATCTGGTCGGCCGTCAAATCGAGTGACGTATTGTCGCTGGTCGTGGCCGTCTGACGGACGAGGAACGGCGTCCTGAGCCGCCCGTCACTCGCGAGCTGCTGGTAGAGGCGGACCATCTGCACCAGCGTCTGCGCGTTCTCGCCCTGGCCGATCGCGAGGTTGAGCGCGACCGCCGATGTCCAGCGTCGTGGTCCGTAAATCCGGTCGTAGTATTCCGGGCCGGTCGGAAACTCCGACGGCAGCTCTCCGGGCAGGTCGATGCCGGTGCGGCCGCGGAATCCCCAGGCGTTCGCGTCCTCGAGCAGTGAGTTCACGCCGAGCTTGATGCCGAGCTGATAGAAGTAGACGTCGCAGCTCTGCGCGATCGCTTCGGTCAGCGACAAATCGCCGTGGCCGCGCGCATCCCAGCAGCGGAAATAGCGGTTCCCGTATTGCAGCCCACCGCGGCAAGGAATCGGCATGTGCGAGCGCGGCCCCACAATGCCGCGCTTCAGCGCCATGGCGGCGACGGCGAGCTTCCACGTCGAGCCCGGTGGATAGCGCGCCTGGATCGCGCGATCGAGGAGCGGGTGTGCCGGGCTCTCGCTGAGCGCGCGCCAGTACGGCGCCGACACGCCACCGACAAAGGCATTGGGATCGAAGCTGGGCGCGCTGTAGAGCGCCAGCACCTCGCCCGTATTGGGATTCAGCGCCATGACCGCGCCGCGCTGTCCGGCCGGGAAAATCTTCGAGACGAACTGCTGGAGCCCGAGATCGATCGTGGTGTGCAGATCCGTCCCCGGCACCGGATTCAGATTCGCGGCCGCCTCGGCGTCGCGCACCATTTGCCCTTTGGCGCTGACCTCGACGAATCGCACGCCCTCGGAGCCGCGCAACGTGTCGTCGTATTCACGCTCCAGACCGTCCTTGCCGACCAGGCCGCCGAGCCGCACCGCCGCGAACCGGCGCGTCGTGCGCTCGGCTTCCGTCACCTCGCCGACGTATCCGACCAGATGCGCGACCACCGCCGTATCGGGATAGTAGCGCTTGGGCTCGGCCTGAATCAGCAGGCCGGGAATCGCGACGCGGCGTTCCTCGAGCGCGGACACGACCTTGAAGGGCGCATCGCCCAGCACGAGTGCCGGCTGATAGGGCGCGCGCCGCGCGCGCTGAATGACGCGCTCGATTTCCGTGCTGTCGATGTTCGCGATCGGCGCGATCCGCGCGAGCGTCGACCGCAGATTGGCTTCCGGCGCCGGCAAGAGCGATACCGTGTAGCCCGGAACGTTTTCGGCGAGCACGCGACCGTTGCGGTCGTAGATCAACCCCCGTGGCGCGGGGAGTGGAATGGGACGCAACCGGTTCGTCTCCGATTGCAGCTGATACTTGCCGTGGCCGAGGATCTGCGTGCGGAAGAACGACAGCACGAGCAACGCGAGCACGGCCCACACCGTAAACCGCGCGGCCCCGAGGCGGCGATCGAGGAGATGCGGATGAAACGAGCTCACGCCGTGCTCCGGCGCGGTGACAGCCAGCCGCGGAAGAACCACAGAACCAGGACGCCGACCACGGCCGTCGACAAACCCTGCAGCGGCGAATACACCAGCAGCTCCCACCCGACCTGCGAGCTCTGCAGCCGGCCGGAGACCAGCAAGATGATGAGATTGCGAATCCAGGTGGCGGCGAAAAATACGCAGCCTTTGACGAACAAATGCTCGGCGAAGAAGACAGCCTTCGACCAGGACGACATGAACCCGACGACCGTGTGCGCGAGCGCGCCGGCTCCGAAGCTCGCGGGGGTCAGCGCATCGCGCAGCAGACCAACGATGAACCCCGCGGCCGCGCTGCGGCCGGGTTCCGCGCGAATCGTGTACACGAGGAGCGCGAGCAGCAGAAAGTCCGGCGCCACGCGATCACCACCCAGGCGGCTGCGCACGGTGAACTGCAGCAGCACCAGCAGCGTCATGATGATCGGATAGCGATACCGGTCTGTGCGTCTCATCGCGGCGTTCCCTCATTCGACGGTGCGCTGTCGGCCGGTGTGGTGAACGCATTGTGCAGGTCGGAGCCGGTGGGCCGTGGTGACGTCAGGATCATCACGTGGGACAGCGCGGCGGGATGAACCGCCGGGCGGACGAGATAGGTCTTGCCCCACCCCTTCTCTTCGCCGGCTGGTCCGATCACGACGCCGATCGGAATGCCGCGCGGAAAGACGCCGCCGAGGCCCGACGTGACGATCACCGTCCCCGCCGGCACCTGCTGGCGATAGAGCACTCCCTGCAGCTCGAGTAGCCACACGCGCGGCCCATCGGCGCCGTGCGGCGCCGCGATGCCCACGACGCTGCCGTCGCTCGCAATCGCGCTGGCGCGGAATTCGGGATGCGCCCAGCTCAACACCACACTGGTGTGCTCGTCCACCGTCGCCACTAATCCAACCAGTCCCTCGGGACTGACGACCGCCGAGAGCGGCCGCACCCCGTCCCGCTTGCCGGCCGAAACGACGAAGCTGAGCGGGTTCGTGGGCTCGGGCTGGTGCAGAATTTCCGCCGAGACATAGCCGTTGCCCAGCCGCGCGCTGAGTCCGAGCAGGCTGCGGAGCCGGGCATTTTCGCTGCGCAGCTCCGGCATGAACGTGGCCGCGAGCGCCGCCGAATCGCGCTGCGCGACGACCGCATCGTAGCGCAGCCGGGCCGCGGTGAGCAACTCGGTCTGGCGCTGCAGCAGCAAAAACGGCGCGAGCACGCTTTGCCGCAGTCCCTGGGCAAGCGGGTTGCGCCACTGATCGGGAAGACTGAGCGCCGCAATCGACAGCCCCACGCAGGCGATGAAAAGCAGCGTGTCCGCGCGCGAGGCGTAGCGATCCGTCCCGATCGCCATGCGGCTAGGTGGTCAGAACGTTGCGGTATTTCTCGGGAGCGTCGAGGATTCGCCCCGCCCCACGCACCACGCAGGTCATGGGGTCCTCGTCGAGGTGTATCGGCAGGCCGGTCTCCTGCTGGAGTAACAGATCCAGCCCGCGAATCAACGCGCCACCGCCCGTCATGACGATGCCGCGGTCCACGATGTCGGAGGCCAGCTCGGGCGGCGTGATCTCCAGGGCGCGCCGCACCGCATCCACGATCTGCTGAATCGGCTCCTGCACGGCTTCCCGGATCTCGCTCGAGTGCACCCGCACGATCTTCGGGATGCCCGACACGAGATCGCGGCCCTTCACTTCCATTTCCCGCTCTTCGCCGATCGGCGCCGCCGAGCCGATTTGAATCTTGATCTGCTCCGCCGTCGGCTCGCCGATCAGCAAGTTGTAATTCTTGCGCATGAACTGCACGATCGCCTGGTCGAGCTCGTCGCCGCCGGTGCGGATCGACGTGTCGGACACGATGCCGGACAGCGCGATCACCGCGATCTCCGTCGTGCCGCCGCCGATGTCGATCACCATGTTCCCGGTCGGCGTTTCGACGGGCAGGCCGACACCGATCGCCGCCGCCATCGGCTCGGCGACCATGTAGACTTCCTTCGCGCCGGCCGATTGCGCGGAGTCGCGCACCGCGCGCTTCTCCACCTCGGTGATGCCGCTCGGAACACAGACGATCACCTTCGGTCGCACCCTGAACAGATGGCGATCGATGATCGTCTTGAGAAAGAAGCGCAGCATTTTTTCGGTCACGTCGAAGTCGGCGATGACGCCGTCTTTCAACGGGCGCACGGCGAGCACGCCGTCGGGCGTGCGGCCGAGCATGCGCTTCGCTTCGAGACCGATCCCTTTGACTTTGCCGGTCGCTTTTTCGATCGCGACGACGGAGGGTTCGTTCAACACGATCCCTTCGCCGCGGACGTAGACGAGTGTGTTAGCGGTACCAAGATCAACGGCGATTTCGTTCGCCGGGCTCCAGGCACCCATTTTGAAATTCAGCCAGCTTGGCGGCACGTGGTCGTCGGTAAAAGAGTTGGCGGGCCTCTTGAACGCGCACAAGGTAATGAAATGCGTAACCTCAAGCAAGCATGAAGCTTGACAAGCCTAATTCGGGTCGGCTAGCCTTTCGCCCATGCGTCGCGTGACGCCCGACACAATTGCCGTCGTCGACCTCGCGGTCTGTGACCGTTGCGGTCTGTGTCTGCCGCTTTGCCCACCGGAAGCGATTCATTTGGAACTGAACATCCTTACCGTCGACGAGTCGGCGTGTACCGGTTGCGAGAAATGCATCGCGCCCTGCCCCGTCGGCGCCCTGGCGATGGTGGCCTATGCCTGACGTGGACGTCCTGGTCGTCGGCGCGGGACCCGCCGGAGCGGTGGCAGCCTGGCAGGCGAAGCTGGCAGCGCCTGAGCTGGACGTCGTCCTGCTGGAACGCGATCGCGCGGTCGGAGCTCCGGTGCGGTGCGCCGAGGGCGTCGGCGACGCCGGATTGCGAGAATTCGCGACTCCCGATGGAGCCGATTGGGTCTCCCGGCGGATCACCGATGTGATTTTCGAGGCGCCGGACGACACGCAGGTCGTCCTGGCGAACTCCGGACTCGGTTGGATCCTCGATCGCACGCGGTTCGACGCGTTTCTCGCGGCGCAGGCGGCGGCCGAAGGGGCCGCGGTTCTGGTTGGCGCCGAAGCGACGGCGATGTCGCGGAATGGCGATGACCGTTGGCACGTTCGGGTACGCCAGCGCGGGACCGACGCCGTCTATCGCGCGCGGATCGTCATCGGCGCCGATGGCGTCGAGACCATGGTGGGCCGCTGGGCGGGGCTTGATACCCGCGTTCCAGCGCGGGACATGGAATCGTGCGCGCAGTACGTGCTCCAGGGAATCGATTTCAACCCCGACGCGATCTATCTCCAGTTCAGCAACGCGATCGCCCCCGGCGGATACGCGTGGATCTTTCCGAAAGGCGTGGGCGTCGCGAATGTCGGCCTCGGCATCGTCGCGCTGAAGAGCGATGGTCGCAACGCGCGACAATATCTGGACGACTGGGTCGCCCGCCGGTTTCCGAGCGGCGCGCGCACCGGGTACACTGTGGGAGGAGTGATCGTGCACACCACGATCAAGAAGACCTATGGCGACGGTGTCCTGGTCGCGGGCGACGCGGCGCACATGATCAACCCGTTGTCGGGTGGCGGCATCAACAACGCGATGAAGTCGGGGCGGCTTGCGGGCTGCACGGCGGCGGCGGCGATTCGCGCCGGTGATACGAGTGCACGCCGCCTAGCCGGATATCATCAGGCCTGGATGGATCTGCTGGGCGAAGATCATCTCAAGTATTACCGGTTGAAGCAGGCGCTCGAGCACATGGATGATGGGTTCTTGAATTCCCTCGCGCGCACGGTGAACAAAGTTGCGCCGGAGAAACGCACGCTGGGCCGTGTGTTAACGCACGCGATGATCAGACATCCGCAGCTGATTCCTGTGGTCGCGCGATTCTTTGTGTGAGCGGTGTGTGGTGCGCGGTGCGCGGTACAGTAGTCCCGCTTACCGCGTCCCGCTGACCGCGCACCAGATTCATCACGCTCGTCCCCACCGCACACCGATTCGCCGCATGCGCCAGGATTCGGCCCAGGGCGCCCTCCAGGTCGTCGCGCAAGCCGAATGGCACATCCAGCACGTCCCATGAGTAGACGGGAATTCTCGGTCGATTGAGCGCGGCGCCGTCGCTGCGAACGCCGCCAAATCCTAATTCGTAGCCGGCAGCCCTCGCCGCCTGCTGGACGAGCGGGGACACGGCGCCGAACGGATATGCAATGGCCTTCCCCGCGTCAGGGCCGAGCCGCGCAACGAGCAGGTCGCGCGACCCGCGTAATTCGCTATCCAGCGCTGCGCGGTCCAACCAGGTGAGCCGGCGGTGCGTGCATCCATGCGACGCGAAGTTGAAGCCTCGCGCCTGCCACCGCTCGATTTCGTTCCAACTCAGATGCCGCAGGCGATTCCACGTGTACCGCACGTCCCAGGTGTTCGTTTTGCCCACATAGTCGGTGATGAGAAATGTGGTGGCTGTGAAGCCCAGTTCTGCGAGCACGGGATAGGCATGCTGAGCCAGAGACTCGTAGCCGTCATCGAACGTCAACAAAAACTGATTACACGTCGGCACGTCGGCACGTCGGCACGCATACTCATGCAGTGTAAGAGTCTTCCATCCGGCTTTTGCCAGTGCCGTCATTTGCCGTGCAAACACCGAACGGCCCACCCGAGTGACGCCGAGCTCCAGTGGGCCGCCGATGCGATGATAGCAGAGGACCCGCGGGTGAATCAGTGTGGCCACAGCCATCCCATGATTATGCAGGTCACCGCCGCGTAGATCACTCCGTCCGCCGTCGACTTGAGCGTCATGCTCCACGATCGGCGATACCAGATCGACATCTGCCACAACGCGAGCGTGTAGCCCATGAATGCCGTGGTCCACACGAACCGGCAGATCTGCACGAACGGCGCCGCTGGAGCCAGCGCCGCACCGGCCACGTAGGCGGCGAGGAGGTTGACCACGAGACAATAGACGAACCACTGGGACAGATTGCCCGCCATGGAGCCGCTCCAGGGCGGCATGACCGTCATGAGCACGGCAGGTCCGCGTTTCATCTTCTCCTTGAACTCGGGCGAGCGCATCTCGGCCGAGCTCGCGGGGCGCGGCATGAAGTAGTCACCGGGGGGCATACCCAGCCCGCGGATCGTGCCGAGCGCGCGGTCTTCATCCGCGTAGCGGGGATAATCCGTCTTGTGCCAGAGCGGCGTCATGTGAATGATCGAGCTGACGATGAACACTGCGACGCTCGACAGCAGAATCGGCAGCCACAGCGCGGACAACGCCGTCATGTGAGCCTCCCGATGGAAGGGTGAGTTGGGAGGCCTCAATCGTTTCGCGCGCTCAGTCCTTCGTCAAGACCGCGTCCGCCAGGACGTCGCCTAGTGCATCCCACGATCCGTCGTAGCGAACGCCGTTCACGAAGAACGTCGGCGTGCCGTTCACGCCGCTGCGGACGCCGCTCAGGAACTGCTCGCGTACCCGATGCTCGAACCGTCCGTCCTCGAGCGCCGACGCGAACCATTCCGGATCGATCCCCAACTCCGTCGCGTATTCGATCAGCTGTGGGTCTTCAAGGCTGTCCTGATGCTCGAACAGCAAATCGTGCATTGGCCAAAATTTGTCGTGTTCCGCAGTGGCCTCGGCGCTCTCCGCGGCATGCTCGGCATGAGGATGGATTTGTGTCAGCGGAAAGTGGCGAAACGCGAACCGTAGATCGGCTCCCAACCGCCGCTGAATCTCCTTGACGATCGGGTAGGCGCGCCCGCAGTGAGGACACTCGAAATCACCGTACTCGAGCAGCGTCACCGGCGCAGCTGAAGGGCCCTGGACATGATCGCGCGGACCGACCAGGACCGTGAGCTGACTCATGACGCTGCGGCGGGCTGCGAGAGCTGTTCCAATGCGTCGAGGACGCCGTCGGCGCCCGGATTCTTGTCGATGTCGGACAGATAGCTCCACCGAATCACGCCGTCGCCGTCCAACACAAAGAGCGCGCGTTCAGAAACACCTTCCCCCTGGCGGTAGGCCTGGTACTTTCGCGAAACCGCGCCTTTCGGCTCGAAATCGGCGAGCAGCGGGAACTGGAGGTTTCGCGATTGTGCGTAGGCCTTGTGGCACCACACGCTATCGACCGAAATGCCCACGACCTGCGCGTCGTACCGCTGGAATTCGGGCAGAACCTCGTTGAACAGCGCAAGCTCATCGCCGCAGACAGGACTCCAGTCTGCTGGATAAAAGATGAGTACTACCGGGTGGCCTTTGAGATCAGAAAGACGAAGATCCGTATCGGGACTTTGTTTGAGGGTGAAATCGGGAGCTTTGGTACCTGGTGTCAAAACCATGCGTCCTCCTTTTCAACGCAAAGTAGGCCTGAGCGACTGCGGGCCTATCCGTCCAACGGGTTAGCTCTGTACTCTATCTGAGCACTTCATCTCCTTCGCGCGCCTGCGCTTCCATCTGCCGCCGCACCATCTCGTAATACAAACCGCGCGCCCGCATCAGCGCCTCGTGCGTTCCCCGCTCCACCACCGCGCCGTTCTCCATCAGCAAGATCAGATCGGCCAAGCGAATCGTGGAAAGACGGTGCGCGATCACGAATGTGGTGCGATCGGCCAGCAGGTCCGCCATTGCGGCCTGAATCAGCTGCTCGCTTTCGGTATCCAGGTTGCTGGTCGCCTCATCCAGAATGAGAATCTGCGGGGAAGCGAGAATCGCCCGCGCGATCGCGAGGCGCTGTTGCTGGCCGCCCGACAGCTTCACGCCCCGCTCGCCGATGAACGTGTCGTATCCCTGAGGCAGCCGGGCGATGAACTCGTGGGCATTGGCGCGTCGCGCGGCGTCCTCCACATCGGCATCGGTGGCATCGTGCCGGCCGTAGGCGATGTTGTCACGCACGGAGCCGTCGAACAGGAAGACGTCCTGCTGCACGATCGCGAGCAGGTCGCGATAGCTCCGCAGCATGAGGTCGCGGATGTCGATGCCGTTGAGGAGGATGCGGCCGCGCGTGGGATCGTGAAATCGCGCGACGAGATCCGTCACCGTCGTCTTGCCCGCGCCGCTGCGTCCCACCAGCGCGATCACCGACCCACCGGGCACCGTCACGTTGAAGTCGCGCACCACGGGCTGCCCCTCGCGGTACTCGAACGTGACGTCATCGAACCGCAGCTCGCGCACCACGGCCGGAGCGGCACGCGCGCCGGGGCGGTCGGGTTTGTCGTCCTCCATGGCCAACACTTCGAACACGCGCTCCATCGCCGCGAGCGAGCGCTGCATTTCGGAGAACGAGTTGACGATGCTCCAGACGGGATTGAGCAGCAAGAACATGTACCACTGGAACGCCATGATGTCGCCGACGGTCGCGCGGCCCACGATGTTCAAGTAGCCGCCGAACCAGACGATCACCACGCTGATGCCGGCCTCGAGCAATCCCCACGTCGTCCAGAGCAACAGCTCCCGCCGCTGGGCGAACAGCTCTTTCCGCATCACCGTGTGGCGGCCGAGCATGTAGCTGATCAGCTCCTGAATCTCCTGGCGAAAGGCGCGGACCACGCGTATACCCGAGAACGCCTCGCCGACGCGACCGTCTACTGCTTCGACGTCTTTCCGCACCGACCGGTAGATCGGCCGGATCCGCCGCGTGAAGATCAGGCTGAGCACCATCACGCCGGGGATGATGGCCAGCGCGGTGACCGCGAGCTGCCAGTTCAGGGCAACGAGAATGCCGATCGCGATGATGAGCCGAATCACCGAGATCACCGGCGAGATGATTGCCATCTGCAGCAAGCCGGTCGTCGTCTCGACGTCGCCCGTGAGGCGGGACAGGATCCCGCCCGTTTTCATTTCCCAGAGGCGCGGCAACGGAATGTGCAGCAGCCGCTCGTACAATGACCGGCGCAGCGCCAGCATCACCCGGGTGTTCAGCAGCCGTTGCCGATAATCCTTGAACCCGCCGCCCACGTGCGAAAGGATGATGACCGCGAGAAACACGATCCCGGTGAGGTTGAGCCGCGTGAGCCGCGAGCCGAGGTCGAGATTCTTGTTGAGAATGACGTGATCGACGATGAACCGCATGAACAGCGGCTCGATCATTTGCAGGCCGGCGACGGCCAGCGCCAGGACCATCACCACGCTCAGCTCGTAGCGATGCGGCTTCAGCCAACGCAGGTAATCCCGGATGAAGGCGCGCCGCGCGCCGGCGGCACGGGGCCGCGGCTTGGTCTGGACGGGCCCGCCATCGGCCTCGGCCACCTCATCGAGGCGGCCGTGCTTGTAATCCTGAACGAACTCCTGGTAGCGCTTGCGGGAAGAACGAGCGGGGCTCACGAGATAACGTGAACCCCGCCGTTCCGCTCAGTCAATTGCGGCGCACTACTTATTCAGATCCTGCACCACGCCGATCAGCAGTTGCATCTTCGGCTTGTCGGTCGCCGTCTGGGCGTCAGTGTTCAACTGCGTGGCCAGCTTGGTCAGCGCATCCTTGCGCGCTGCTCCGGATGCCTTCTCGGCGCGCGACAGTGCATCGCGCGTCGCGTTGATCTTCGCTTTGGCCAGGCCGTTCGACCGCGCCAGCTGGTCGAGATAGGCGCGCGCTACGACGAAGTCGGCGGGCCACACGAGCTTCTGCTGGTCCTGCGCGTTGAGATAGTCGAAATGCACGAGCTTCGCCGCGTCGATCTCGTTCTGCGTGAGCTGCGTACTGGGCGTCAGCTCGAAGATGTCGAGGCCGCGGGCGATCTCGGAGCTGATGATCAGGCCATTGTACCAGTAGGCCGACCACGATCCCGCGCCGACCAGCTTCGTCGAATCCATCGGCCCACGGTCGAAGAACGCGATCTCCGTGGGGTGCGCGGGATCGGTCCAGTCGAATACGGAGACGCCGCCCTGGTACCAGCCCTGGACCATGATGTCGCGGCCGGGGACCGGAATCAGCGTGCCATTGTGGGCGACGCAGTTCTCGAACTTGGTTTGCGCGACCGGCAGCTTGTAATAGCCCTTGAATGCAAGGTTGTTGCCGTCGCGCGTGAAGATCGCGTCGGCGCCCCATTCGGGCTTATCGGTCGAGCGGCAGCGCGGCTGCAGTCCCCCGCCCCATTCATCCGTAAACAGGATCTTGCTGCCGTCGTTGTTGAACGTCGCCGAATGCCAGAACGAGAAGTTCGAATCGGAAACGGCCGCCACGCGCTTTGGATTGGCGGGGTCCTTGATGTCGAGCAGGAGACCGTAGCCCGCACACGCGCCGCCGGCCAGGCCGATCGCGGGATAGACGGTGATATCATGGCACTGCGTCGGGCCGCTTTTCGGGTTCACGCCCTGGCGCTGGCGATTCGCCCGCACGCGCTGAGTGAAGATCGAGTCCAGATTCGCGCGCAACGTCGCGGTGTCAGCCGCCGTCGGGGTTCCCGTGCCACCCCGGGCTTTCACGATGCTATCGAGTGCGCCCGTCGTGAAGCCGCGGCCGAGGATGAGGTCTTGTCCCTCGAAGGTGACCACGAATCCGCCGGCCGCTCGCGCCGAATCCGCCTCGCGCTTTTGCTCGGCGATATCCTCGGGGGTTTCGCCATGCCGCGGCGGCGCAACGAGGTCCTGGAAAATCCGCGGCGAGCTGACGATGTGGGCCTGCTCGGGGTGCGCGAGCGGCACCTGAATGACTTCGATACGGAACAGCGCGGTGTTCGGCGTGCTATCCACTGCGCCGACTGCGCACCCCGCCAGCTCGTTCGGCGAGCGCACCGGAGCTGTGCCGGAGACGTAGATGTACACGTTGTCCGTGTCGTTCGGGGACGTGACGACGGTGTGCGTGTGTGAACCGCGGCACGTCTGAACGTCCACGAGATGCTTCGGGTTGGCGAGGTCGGTACCATCGAAGATGCGGATGCCGCGCAGCCGCTCGTGGCTGACGGTATCCGTGACGCCCTGAGTGCCGCAGTCGGTGCGCCCATTCAGCGCCTCGCCCGAGACGAACAACAGATTGCGATAGACCGAGACGTCGCTCTGCGATCCCGGACAGACGAAGGCTTTGAAGAGCTTCGGGATCTTGGGATTACTGATGTCCCACACCTGCAGCCCGTTGAAGTTGCCCTGGATGACGTAATTGCCCCGGATCGTCAGGTCCGAATTGATGAAGCGGAAGTCGTTCGGGTCGTTGCGATTGATGAAGTCGGCCGACGGCGGCGTGTTCGACACCAGCCGCATATTCCACGCGGCCTGGCCCGCATCGAACCACCCCGCCTTCAATCCAATGCGCGGATCGGGGCGTGGCGCGGCCGGTTTGGAAGCCGAAGCGGTCGAAGTCGACGGACGATAGTTCGACTGCGCGGCCAGCATCGAGGACGCCGCCAGCGCGCACGTCGCGAGTGAGCCAATGGAGACGAGTCGAAATTTCACTGAGAGCTCCGTTTCATGTCTTCGAGCATGAGGGTCATGCGATTGATCTCGGTAGTCTGATCGACATTCACGTCATTCGCGAAGCGGAAGACCGGGCCGTCCTGCGCCGCGCCGGGGACCGCGAGCAGCTGCTCCACCATCGTAATCGCACCCTGGTGATGCTGGATCATGTCCGTGAGGAACAGGCGATCGAAATCGGGGCCACGCGCCGAATCGAGCTTGGCCATCTGTTCGGGCGTGAGCATGCCCGGCATGAGCATCGGTTGGGACATTCCGGGCATGATGTGACCGCGGGGATCGGCGGGCGGCACGTATTCGCCGTGCTCCTTGAGCCAGCGCTGCGCCATCGCAATCTCATCGGTTTGGGCGACGACGATGCGCTCGCACAGGGTGCGTACGGAGTTACTCGCGCCGTGCGACGGCGCCCACCCCGCCATCTGAATGGCCTGCGCATGGTGGCCGATCATCCCGGCCATGAAATGCACATCGGCGTCGGTGTAGTTCTTCTTCGACGCGGGAGGTTGCTGCGTGCTGGCTGGGTGCACGGCGCACGCCGTGGCGATGACGACGGCGAGCGTCATACGGGAAAGGCTTCCGATCATCCGGCCCTAAAGCTATCCGGAATGGGACGGCTGACGAGGACCCCGCTGGGACTCAGGGTTGAGAAATGAAACGCCGGGGGTCCCGGGTTGGCGATGCAGCGTCAGGAATCCATCTGGTACCAGACTGGTCGCCAACATCACCGTGTTGATGTCGGCATGCTCCTGCCACGTTTCGACCTGCTGGCTGTCCGGCTGGAGCCAGAACCGCTCCAAGGCGCTGCGCAGCGGCGTGAACCGCCCCAATTCACTGATCAAGGGACGGAGACGGGGCTCCACCACCGCGCTCATCCGCTCGACCGCCGCCAGGCCGATCGCCAACCCCAGCTCGCGAAATGCGAGGCGGCGCCGGGCGTGCAGTGGCGTCTGAAGATTCCACCCCGCGTATTCGTCCAGGCCCGCCAGCGCGGCTTCCAGGCTCGCTTCGATCACGTCGTCCTGACCGCGGAGTTGTACCAGCCGATATGCATCGACCAACAAGCCGCCAATGCCGAGGGCGTCATCGGTCGCCAGGCGGTCCGGATCGAGCATCGTGGCAAAGTCGGCAATCGCGCCGTCCAGCGGCGGTGCGTCACACGAATCCGCCGGACGAAGCGTGTCCTCCAGCTGAATGCAGGTCACGTAGCCGTCGAGCGGATCGTGCTGCCCCATCGACGGCACCAGCGGGCGACTCAGATCGATGCTCATCTTCCAGTACATGCGCCGCGAGTGATCCAGCAGCTCATAGACAAACGCCCGGTGTGCCCGATCCGCGAGCTCGCGTGCCCAACAGTTGTACCAGAGATCGCCCGTCACCCGCGCGGTTTGATCGAGCGCATGCATCCACTTGGTCAGATAATGGAAGTACTGTCCGTCGCGGTCCCATTCCGTTCGCTCGTTTGGCGCCTCCTGGGGAGGCCGCTCATCGAGCGGCTTCCCGATCCGGAGTCCACCCGCGGTGGGATGCGCCGCCCCGTCTGATTCGGATCGGCCGCTGAGCCAGCCGCGGCGCGCTGCGCCAGCACGATGCCGTCCCAGTACCCAGTGCACCTGATCGATCAATGCGCGGGCAGTATCAATGAAGTGTCGATCGCGGGTCGCCAGCGCCAGGCCGAGATAGTTCGTCACCGCGAATGCATCGGTCCAGAGATAGCGCTTGCCTTCTGCGGTCCGCTCGGCAAAGCGAGCCATCAAGTCGATCGCGGGCTGGATGCGATCGTCCGTCATCGCGTCTCGCTCGTCTGGACCACGGTCCGGCCGCCGTTCGTTAGCACATCCACCATGTCGCCACGCCGTGTAAACGACACGTCGACGCTGTTCTGGCCGATGCGCAGGCCGCGCACCTGTACCTCTCGGAGGAATGGCGGCAAGAATGAATCGCTCACGAGGAGCGAGCCCCCCCCCGAGGTACCGGACACCTCGAACCCGAGGCACGCCTGGAGGAGAAGCAGCACGGCGCCGGACGCCCAGGCCTGGGGCGCGCACGACACGGGATAGAGCGTCGGACTCTCCCCGGCGCGGCGATGAAAGCCGCAGAACAGCTCGGGCAGGCGGTGCAGATCAAACCAGCGACTCGCTTCGAAGAGTCCACTCAACACCCTGGCGGCCTCTCGATACAGTCCGTACCGCGCGAAGCCACCCGCGATCAGGGCGTTGTCGTGCGGCCAGACGGACCCGTTGTGATACGACATCGGATTGTAGCGTGCCTCAGTTGCGGCGACGGTGCGGACACCCCACCCCGAGAATGTCGGCTCCTCCATGAGGGTGGCGGTGGTGAGACGCGCTCGCTCCGTGGTCGCGATCCCGGCGTACAGGCAGTGTCCCGGATTCGACGTGCGGACGCGGCAGAGGCGCTTGGCGCCGTCGAGCGCGAGCGCGTAGGTGCCGAGGTCCTCACACCAGAAATGATGCTGGAATGCGTCCCGCAGCGCCGTCGCCTGCGCGCGCAAATCGGCCGCGACGGACGGCGTTTCCCCGAGCGCATCCGCGAGCTCGGCGGCAGCGAGCTTGGCGGCATAGACGTAGCCTTGGACCTCGCACAGCGCGATCGGCCCATCGGCCAACGTTCCGTCGGCGTGAAAGACCGAATCGACGGAGTCCTTCCATCCCTGCTGCACGAGCCCCTGAGGGTTGCGCCTCGCGTATTCCACGAAGCCGTCGCCGTCGGTGTCGCCGTATCGGTCAATCCACGCCAGCGCGCGCATGACGTTCGGCCAGATCGTGCGGCAGAACTCCGTGTCGCCGGTGCGCGCATAGTATGCGCCGGCCAGCATCACGAAGAGCGGCGTTGCATCGACCGAGCCGTAATAGCGGCCGAACGGCACTTCCTGCAGCTCCGCCATCTCGCCGGCCCGCGCTTCGTGCAGGATTTTGCCGGGCTGCGCATCCTGTTCGGGATTGTCGTGGTCGGCCTGCGTGGCAGCGAGGAACGAGAGTACGCCCCGCGCAATCGTGGGATCGAACCAGAGGCACTCGAGCGCCGTGATGATGCCGTCCCGGCCGAACGGCGTGCAGAACCAAGGGATGCCGGCGTACGGATAGACGCCCGCAGGCGTTTCCGTGCGCAACAGGTGCAGATCGGCGAGCGAGCGATTCACCCAGTCGTTGAACTGCGCGTTGGACGTCACGACCTCGGGCTCGGTGGCGCGCGTCGTTTCAAAGGTCGTGGCAATGCGGGCCATTGCAGCGCGATACCCGATGGGTCGGACGGACACCGGAGGACTTGCGCCGTTCGCCTCGCAGCGGATCGCGAGCTCGAACTCCGCCGCGGCGCTCGGCGCCAGGTGGATGTCGTAGCGCACTTCGCGGCTCGCGAGCTGGGTAGGAGCAGGATTGCAGGTAATCCGTGTCCGTCGAGTCCGTCCGTCCAGCCCGTCGTAGCCGAATTCGAGCACGTTTCCATCGATGCGGGGCGGCCGCAGCGTGCCGCGACGCGGCCGATCCATGCCGCGGACTTCGAAGAGATCGGCGAAATCCGCCTCGAGCTCGAACACGAGCGACAGGACGATCGGCAAGCGGCCGTAGTTGTGGATCCGCAGGTGATCATAGCAGGTCCCGTCCCATACGAGCTTGGAACGGAAAACGTGCAGCGTGCCGCGTGGCACCACGATCGAGTTCGGCTGCGCCACGTCGGGGTTAGTGAGATCCACCGTCATGAGCGCGTTGTCTTCCTTCACCGTGGAGCTGAGCAGGAGTGGCCGGTAGCTGCCCAGTCGGAAGCCGCAGCGGGATAGGAAACGCGTATCGTGATGGTAGACGCCGAACTCGGGCGGGCCGACGTTCTCGATATCGCCGTAGCGGTCGAACACGGCGAACGTATCGCCGTGCTTGAGGACGCGACGCCGGTCATCCACGCGCGTGGACGTCGCGAGGATGTAGTACGAGTCATTGACTCGGATGATTTCGTCGGTCATGACTACGCGGCCGGCGCGCGCGTGCGCCGCTGCCGTCGCGCCAGCACGCGCTCGTAGACCCGGACGTAATCGGCGGCCATCCGGGCCGCGGTGAACCGCTGCTCGAACACCGCGCGACATTCGCGCCGGTCGAGCGTCTCAACGCGGCGGATCGCGGCGACGGCCTCGTCAATCCCCGTCACCACAAATCCGCTGCGCCCTTCTTCCATTACTTCGTCCACCGAGCCATGCCGGAACGCAATAACCGGCGTCCCGCACGCCATGGCTTCAATCATCACGAGGCCAAATGGCTCCGGCCAGTCGATCGGAAAGAGCAGCGCGTAGGCGTTGCCCAAGAAGTCGTCTTTTTCCGAATCGCCGATTTCGCCGATGAATTCGACGTGTGAGCGCTCGAGCAACGGCTCGATCTCACGCTCGAAATACGCCTTGTCGGCATTGTCGACTTTGGCTGCGACCTTGAGCAGCATGCCCGCCCGCCCGGCAATCTCAATCGCGCGATCGACGCCCTTCTCCGGCGAAATTCTGCCCATGAATGCGAGGTAGTGCCCCCGTGCCGGATGAAACCGGAGCAAATCCGGCGGCAAGCCGTGATAGACGGTCGCCTGCCAGTTGGCCTGCGGCAGCGGCTCGCGCTGGTCGTTGGAGATCGAAACGACCGGCATGTCGCGAAACTCGTTGTACAGCGGAACGAGATCGGGAATGTCGAGCCGCCCATGCAGCGTCGTTACGTGCGGATGCGGACGGCAGCGGGACAGCGGAAAGTGGAGATAATCGATGTGATAATGAATCACATCGAAGTCGGCAGCGTGCTGCGCGACCTGCGCGACGAGCAGGATGTGATGCGCGACGGAATCGATGCAGCCCTTATCCAGGCGCAATGACCTGGGCGTCGCGGCTACCAGTCGCGCCGCCGTCTCTGAATCGCCGCTCGCGAACAGAGTCACCTCATGTCCCGCGCGGACTAATTCCTCGGTGAGATAGGAGACCACCCGCTCCGTGCCGCCATAGAGTTTCGGCGGCACGCTTTCATAGAGGGGAGCCACCTGCGCGATCCTCATCGTTGAGCTACTAACCCGGAATCGCGCTGCGGGGTCCGGCGAGTCAACTTTACGGTATGCCACGCACTGCCCCCCTGGCCGTAATTCCTCCCGTCGAGCCCATGCTCGCCAAGCTCACCGATGCCGTGCCGGCGGACGGGAATTTCTTATACGAGCCGAAATGGGACGGCTTTCGCGCCATCGTGTTTCGCGGACCGGCCAAAGACGACGTCTACATTCAGAGTCGCGATCTGCGGCCACTCGACCGCTACTTCCCCGAGCTGCATGAGGTTTTTCGCGCACAACTGCCCGTGGGTGTCGTCGTCGATGGCGAAATCGTGATGCCCACACCGCACGGGTTGGATTTCGGCGGCCTGCAGATGCGGTTGCATCCTGCCGCGTCACGCGTTGCGATGTTGGCGAAAAAGACGCCGGCGGCATTCGTTGCCTTTGATTTGCTCGCGGCCGGCGGCAAAAACCTGATGAACACGCCGCAAGAAGAGCGGCGCCGAGCGCTCGAGAAGGTGTTCGCCAAGATGCGGCGCCCGCTGCATCTGACGCCCGTGACGCGCGATCATGACCTGGCGGTCGACTGGCTGCAACGGTTCGAGGGAGCGGGACTCGACGGTGTGGTGGCGAAGCCCGTGAGCAGCACGTACCAGCCCGGCAAGCGCGCCATGTTCAAGATCAAGCACTCGCGGACGGCCGATTGCGTGGTCGCCGGATTTCGCTGGCATAAGAGCGGCAAGGACGCGGTTGGCTCACTGCTGCTGGGTCTGTACGATGACGCCGGGATGCTCCAACACGTCGGCGTGACGTCGTCGTTCACGATGCAAATGCGCAAGCAGCTCGTAAAGGAACTTGCGCCGCTGCGCAAGAACGCGTTGCAGAACCACCCGTGGCGCGAATGGGCCGGTGCGCAGGCTGAATCGAGTCGCATGCCGGGTGGCCAGAGCCGCTGGAGTGCCGGCAAGGACCTTTCCTGGGAGCCCCTGCGCATCGAGCGCGTGTGTGAAGTCAAATACGATCACATGGAAGGCGATCGCTTCCGGCACGCGACCGTGTTTCAGCGTTGGCGGCCAGACAAGGCGCCCGAGGACTGTCGCTACGATCAGCTCGAGGTCACTCCGGCTTACGAGCTGGAGAAGGTTTTCGGGGCGCGCGGGGGGCGCGGGGCGCGCGGGGCCTGAGCTTTTCGGGCACATGCTGCAGGTTGATTCGGATGCGATACCACGCTGACGAGCGGCCACGCATCTGGTCCACGAGTACATCGGCGGGTTTGAGAAATTTCGCCACGCGCGCGTGGCGCTTCTTCCACTTCGCGAGCCCCGCAAGCGCTTCTTTCTTATCCTTGCCGGTGCTGACCTCGATCAGGGGATACCTCTCGGCCCGCGCTTTCGCTTTTGATGGCTGCACGCGCGCCGGTTCCCCGG